>NZ_LN868936.1:157622-326818 GCF_001244735.1 Bacillus andreraoultii | reverse complement strand
GGTAATGTCAAAAGTTCTATGAAAAACGGATAAGCAAACAAGATTTATTCCGAAATAAGGTGGAGAACCGTCGCCATTTGCCCTTGACAAACACGCCGATGGTTTAAGTTAGGTGTAACAAGGGCGAAGGGAACTAAATTAAGGCATGACAAATACGCCCTTGTTTTCCGAAAATTTTAAACCATCGGCTAGTTCGGTTTGTCAAAAGGGAGGGAACCTTATGAAAATTAATAAAACTAATTTAAAAGTTGTTATTATGATTCTAGTTACTACAATAATTATTGCACCCTCTTTACCACACTACGCCTTTGCTAATACAAACATAGACTTTCATCCAAATTTATCTCTACAGCAGGTTCAAGTCAAGGAAGCCATAGAGGAACTTGATACAATTGAAAATATTGAGATGGTAGATTTGAGGGAAACATCTGAGAGGGCAGAATTCACATTGATAATGGATGATGAAGAAAGTCAAATTACAATTGATAAAGTCGATGGCAATTTATATGTAGATGGAGAACTGGCTGTTACTGATATAGTACTTGACGACTCAGAATCTCCTGTAGAAAAAATAGAAGAGGAAAAGTCATTAAATTTAATGACAGCCCAATCTTATAAAACTTATAATATAGGAACCGATTATAGCACTGGAACATGGGTAAATAAAGGTTATAAATCTGGTAGTTTTAATGTCGTAACTGTTACGGTAACAGCTATTGCCGGCATAATATCATTTATTTTAACAAAATCACCAAAAACTTCATCACGAACAGCTGCAGGAGCTGTACTCTCTAGCCTTGTTAATATAGGTCAGTACACCGTTTTATGAGGTATGTATACTTATAAGGATAAAAAGAGGAATACTTACAAAGATTCGTTGGGTTTATTTAACTATAAAGGAAGCACAGTGAAGAATAAAATTGTTCATATAAATCACTATCATGGGAAGGTTTATTAGTGAAAAAAATCAATTCTAAATTTTATAGGTACATTGAGTGGCTCGGTTATAAACGGATACTCGATGTACTTTTTTGTTAAAAACATTACCACTAGAATGATAGAATCAAACATAATGGATTTTTATCGAAAGAAAGGAATAAAAGACATATATTGGAGCATTCTTTGGGGCGTATTAGTTAATATTTAGCGTAATAACTTATGTTTTACAATTTTTATATAGGGTTTGAATTTTATGAAACTTCAAACATATTATGCGTAATATCCCTTGATGTCACCGGATACTTTATGAATGGAGGAAAGGGTAGAAGAAACAATGATATTCAGGCTTGATAAAAACGAAGGAAAATAAGTCCAAATAGGAGTGCCAAAAGCGAATTATTAATATGCGTTGAAACGATTTGAATAAGAAGTCGTATATATACGTGTAAATGTTTTGAACAAATGGTTATGGGGGGATTTATTATCAAGAAAATGATCATGGTATTTTTATTTATGAGTGTATTGGCGGGATGTAATGTAGAAAATAAAAAGGCTGATTCAGATGATTTGGCTGCTAATTTTGAAAACGTACAAAAAATGGAAGTCATATCACCCGAGGAGTCAGATTCTATTTCAACAATCACAGATAACGAGGATATTGCCGACTTTACAGAAGCACTTAAAATGAGTGAATGGGAAATGGTGGATGTCCCCTCAGATGCAATCATGGGCAAACAATTTGAATTGTACAAACAAGAAACAATAAAATTCGGTGAATCAAGTGATGATAAAAAAGAGCTAAAGCATGTAGCAAGTATAATTACATATATGGATACGCCATATGTTGATCTTCAGTTAAAAACATTCAAATTAAGTTTTAAAATACCAGAAGATGTCCATGAATATCTATCAAAATATGAGTAGTTTCTACTTAAGAATTAAAGACCAAGAGAAAGATACAACCCTAGTCTATGATACATTTGTTTTTCACGATCGAATTCAGTTCACTTCCATAAAGTGAACAATAAGAGAAGTGTTCTGAATTCTGCTAGATATACAAGGCTATTGAACCGAACTGAATGATATCAATAAAAATCAACCGATACCCAGGCTGGATCCAACCGAGATTCAGTCCTTTTTTTTGTTCATTCCTTTCATCCCTTATTTGAAAAATACCCTAGGAACAAGTTGAAAGATGGTTTAACGAAGGTTATGAATCTTTTTCAACATTGGAGCACAATCGGTTTACGTAATAGTTGCACTGTATTAGTATTGTAATTGTGGTCTTTTGCACATATTTTTTCCATAGATACATCTAAGAGAATAAATCAACTATGTTGATGAGGAGGAGTTTTAATTTGAAAAAAATAGGAAGTTTTATTTCAAAACTAAAACCAAAATTAGTTCTGTCTTTTGCTCTCATTTTAATTGTACCAAGTATGATTATTGGGTCATTGTCTTATATGACTGCTAAAAATACGGTCGGGGATAGAATAAAGGATGGAATTAATGAAAACGTACAGCTTTTAAATTCTTCAATAAATAATGAGATTGGACCGAAAAAGGAGAATATCACCTATCTATCGGAAAAAATATCCTCTGAACTTTATACAAAAGAACACAGGTCTGATTTGGTGGATATCCTCCAGTTTTATGGGAAGTTATTTCCTAAAGATGTAGAACTTACATATATCGGTACGAAAACGGGTTTGTTTGTTCAGTATCCAGATGCTGAAATGGATGCTGATTACGATCCTAGAGAAAGACCTTGGTATAAAGATGCGATGAAAAATAAGGGGGAAATTATACTATCTGAACCTTATATTTCAGCAACAACTGGGAACATGGTAGTGACCCTTTCCCAATCAACGAATGATGATTCGGGTGTCGTTGCTATTGATATTTCTTTAAGTTATTTACAAGATTTGGTGGGAAAAGTTAAATTCGGTGATAAGGGATTTGCTGTTCTATTAGATAAAACGGGAAAATTTATTTCCCATCCTCATAATGAAGCTGGTACTCAGGCGAAACAAGCGTTCTATAAAAAAATGTACAAACAAAATAGTGGAGAGCTATATTACGAAATAAATGGCGATGAGAAACTAATGAAGTTTGTCACGAATGAGACAACAGACTGGAAAATTGGAGGAAATTTATCCTATTCAGAGGTTGCCAATACAGCCAAACCAATTTTTCAAAGAACCTTTTTGGTTATTGCAGTGTTCTTTATTATAGGATCAGTAACGATTTTCTTTGTTATTAAATCAATCGTTCAGCCAATAAATAAATTAAAGAAAAAGGCAGACAATATTGGTAAAGGGAACCTATCTGAACAAATTGAAGTAACTTCAGATGATGAAATTGGACAATTATCTCAAACGATGAGAACGATGCAAGATATGTTGAAAGAAATGATACAAAGAATTTCCCTTGCATCCGAACGAATAGCAAGTCACAGTGAGGAATTAACCCAATCATCCAATGAAGTAAGTCACGGCACAGAGCAAATCTCCTCAACAATGGAGGAACTAGCATCAGGGGCTGAAACACAGGCGAATAATGCGAGTGAATTATCCACCAATATGGAAGTGTTTGCACAACGGTTAGATGAGGCAAATAAATATGGAAATGAAATCCACCAATATTCAGAAGATGTGTTGCATGTAGCAACAGAAGGTAGCAAGCAAATGAGTGACTCTGTTGAACAAATGCAGAAGATTAATACGGTTGTTCAAGAATCTGTTCATAAAGTAGAAGGCTTAACTATTCAGTCAAAAGAAATTTCGAAACTCGTACTTGTTATAAAAGACATAGCTGACCAAACGAATCTTTTGGCATTAAATGCGGCAATCGAAGCAGCAAGGGCTGGTGAACAAGGGAAAGGTTTTGCTGTTGTTGCGGATGAAGTGAGAAAATTAGCCGAACAAGTAGCGAACTCTATCGTGGGTATTTCAAATTTTGTTAACAAAATTCAAAGTGAAACAGTAAGTGTATCGGACTCCTTGCAAAGTGGTTATAAAGAAGTAGAACGTGGAACAAGTCAAATTCAGTCAACAGAAGAAAGCTTTAATAAAATTCGAAGTTTAATTACGGAAGAAGCTAAAGGGATTGAATCGATATCTCAAATCTTAGCTGATGTGTCAGAAAAAGGACAAGAAATGAGTGGCTCTATTCAAGAAATTGCCGCGGTATCAGAAGAATCTGCTGCAGGAATTGAAGAGACGGCTGCTGCTAGTCAACAGACAAGTAGTTCCATGCAAGAAGTGACAGCAAGTGCAGAAGAATTAGCCAACTTGGCAGAGGAATTAACGCAAATGGTTCAGAAGTTTAAATTATAAGTAGATAGTTTTGAAATGTAAGTAGTTGATATTCGCATGAAATTTTCTATCTCTTAACAAAAATATGCTTCCCTCCTGTTCAAAAGTCTGAACATGGAGGGGAGAAATTAAGATGGATATGTAAGGCGTATTTTCTAAAGCCGATAAAAATAACCAACCAATCGTACGAAACAACTTGATACGTGAAAAAGTCCCAATACAGTAATACAAGAAGTGAAACAGGATGGCGTGATACCCATCGTGATTTTTCCGCAAAAGATGTTTTTGTTTACATAAATACAATAGGGGGGTATAGTATAAGTATAAAGAATAAGGAAGTGATTGATTTGGATAAATATTTACATGATCACCCGAGTCAACCGAGAACACAAGATGAAAAGCAAAAAATCATTAATCGTTTAAAACGAATTGAAGGCCAAGTTCGTGGAATACAGAAAATGGTAGAGGAAGATCGTTATTGTGTTGATATTTTAGTACAAATTAGTGCCATTCAATCCGCATTAAAAAATGTTGGTTTTGTTGTCACTGAACGTCATCTTACCCATTGTGTTAGTGATGCGATTAGACAAGGGGAAGGGAAAGAAACCATTGAGGAACTAATGAGTGTTTTAAAACAGTTTTCGAAGTAAGGAGTGGGGAAATATGGGTGAAACAAATCGTGTGACACTAGGTATAACAGGCATGACTTGTGCAGCATGTTCTAACCGTATTGAAAAAGTGTTAAATAAAATAGATGGTGTAGAGGCACAAGTAAACTTAACGACAGAAAAAGCTACAATCCAATATAATCCGGACAAAACCTCTCTAGATGATATTACGATGAAAATAGAAAATATCGGTTATGGTGTTTTAAAAGAAAAAGTGGATCTTGATGTGTTTGGGATGACTTGTGCCGCGTGCTCCAATCGGATTGAAAAAGTATTAAATAAACAAGCGGGTGTAACTCGAGCCACTGTAAACTTAACAACGGAAAGTGCCACGATTGAATATAATCCGGGAATCGTTGATGCAGGTACCTTAATCGAAAAAATCAAAAATACGGGTTACGATGCAAAGCCGAAAGCAGAAACAAAAGAAAAACAAACTTATAAAGAAAAAGAATTGCAACAGAAGAAAATAAAGTTAATGATTTCTGCAGTTCTTTCAGCTCCACTGTTATTAACGATGCTCGTTCACTTGTTTGGAGTAAATATCCCTCATATTTTCATGAATCCGTGGTTCCAATTTCTTTTAGCAACACCGGTTCAGTTTATGATCGGCTGGCAATTTTATGTTGGGGCTTATAAAAACTTAAAAAATGGTGGAGCAAACATGGATGTACTCGTTGCACTAGGTACGAGTGCTGCTTACTTCTATAGTTTATATGAAGCAGTGAAAACCATTGGAAATCCGAATTATATGCCTCACCTTTATTTTGAAACGAGTGCTGTTTTAATTACCTTAATTTTATTTGGGAAATATTTAGAGTCACGGGCAAAAAGTCAAACAACAAATGCAATCTCTGAACTACTTAATTTACAAGCAAAAGAAGCACGTGTTATCCGGGATGGAAAAGAAGTGATGATCCCAGTTGAAGAAGTAGTAGTTGGGGATCACTTAATTGTTAAGCCAGGAGAAAAGATACCTGTAGATGGTATTGTTGTTAGAGGAAGGACTTCGGTTGATGAATCGATGCTTACTGGTGAATCGATTCCGATTGAAAAAGATCCTGGGGCAAAATTAATTGGCGCAACGATTAATAAAAATGGTTCCATTGAAATGGAAGCGACAAAGGTTGGGAAAGATACTGCTCTAGCCTCGATTGTAAAAGTTGTAGAGGAAGCACAAGGATCAAAAGCACCAATTCAACGTTTAGCTGATGTTATCTCAGGTTATTTCGTCCCAATTGTTATCGGTATTGCCATTGTAACATTTGCGATTTGGATTATTTTTGTTAAACCTGGTCAATTCGAACCTGCTTTAGTTGCAGCCATTGCTGTACTTGTGATTGCTTGTCCGTGTGCGTTAGGGCTCGCAACACCAACTTCCATTATGGTAGGAACCGGAAGAGCGGCTGAAAGTGGAATCCTTTTTAAAGGTGGAGAACATCTTGAAAGAACCCATCAATTACAGGCGGTTGTACTTGATAAAACAGGGACAATTACGAAAGGGAAACCAGAAGTAACAGATTTTACTGGTGATAAAGAAACACTACAATTATTAGCTAGTGCAGAAAAAGGATCAGAACATCCACTCGCAGGAGCAATAGTCGCATACGCAGAGGAAAACGGAATTGATTTTCTCAATGTTGATGAATTTCATGCGATACCCGGACACGGTATTGAAGCGAAAATTTCTGGAAAACATGTTCTTGTTGGAAATCGCAAATTAATGAATGATTATCAAATTGATACGAGAGGCAATGAGGACAAATTAGTTGAATTTGAAACAAACGGAAAAACAGCGATGTTAATAGCAATTGATGGAAATTATCGAGGAACCGTTGCCGTTCAAGACACGATTAAAGAAACAGCGCCTCAAACGATTAAAGAATTAAAAGATATGGGCATTGAAGTAGTTATGTTAACAGGTGACAACGAAAGAACGGCCGAAGCAATTGCAAAACAAGTCGGCATTGACCATGTAATCGCCCAAGTATTGCCTGAGCAAAAGGCAGATAAGGTGAAAGAACTTCAAGCTCAAGGGAAAAAGGTAGCAATGGTTGGGGATGGAGTAAATGACGCACCTGCATTAGTGACAGCTGATATTGGTATTGCTATTGGTACAGGTACAGAGGTGGCCATTGAAGCGGCTGATGTAACTATTCTTGGTGGTGAATTGTTGCTCATACCGAAAGCGATTAAAATTAGCCATGCGACAATTCGAAATATCAGGCAAAACTTGTTCTGGGCTTTCGGATACAATACGGCTGGAATTCCAATTGCTGCCATTGGATTACTTGCCCCATGGATTGCTGGAGCCGCAATGGCATTAAGTTCGGTCAGTGTTGTCACAAACTCACTTCGCCTAAAACGAGTGAAGTTATAGAACATGGTGTTTAAAGGTGGACTTGCCCCATTGGGAGGAGGTGAAAATGATGATGGAAAAGAAAACATTAAACGTCCAAGGTATGTCTTGTGGTCATTGCAAAATGGCAGTAGAAGGTGCATTAAAAAAATTAGATGGCGTCACAGCAGCTGAAGTAAATCTAGAAGCTGGTAAAGTAGATGTTACATTTGATGAAACAAAAGTTAACGTTGCTGCTATGAAAGAAGCCGTTGAAGAACAAGGCTATGATGTACAAGAATAGTTGTATCGAAATTAGGATGGTACATAGTAACCTTCACCATTGAAAAGCCGAACTATCCACTAAAGCTCTTATTTAGAGCCTCGGAATAGTCCGGCTTTTTTAGCTAATAGGAAGGGGCTGTTCAGAAAGTCGTATTTTTTTAAAAAACGTGATAATCAAGAATATCGATATATTAAGGTTTTGAAACATGAATAGGTGCATCCGGAAGTCAAAGTAAAAGTGAGTATTTTAGGGTTATAGGGAGGTTCTATGATCCCGTTTTCGCGTAAACCTGAGTATTTTGGGTTCATAGAAAGGATCTATGCACCCATTTTCGCGTAAACCTAAGGATTTTGGGTTCATAGAAAGGTTGTATGCGCCCTTTTTTGCGTAAACTTCAAGATTTTAGGTTCATAGAGAAGTTCTATGATCCCGTTTTCGCATAAACCTAAGGATTTTAGGTTCATAGAAGGGTTCTATGATCCCGTTTTCGCGTAAACCTGAGTATTTTAGGTTCATAGAAGGGTTCTATGATCCCGTTTTCGCGTAAACCTAAGGATTTTGGGTTCATAGAAAGGATCTATGCACCCATTTTCGCGTAAACCTGAGTATTTTAGGTTCATAGAAGGGTTCTATGATCCCGTTTTCACGTCAAACTCAGGATTTTGGGCTTATAGGGAGATTCTATGCGCCCTTTTTTGCGTAAACTTCAAGATTTTAGGTTCATAGAGAAGTTCTATGCACCCATTTTCGCGTAAACCTGAGTATTTTAGGTTCATAGAAAGGTTGTATGCGCCCTTTTTTGCGTAAACTTCAAGATTTTAGGTTCAAAGAGAAGTTCTATGATCCCGTTTTCGCATAAACCTAAGGATTTTAGGTTCATAGAAGGGTTCTATGATCCCGTTTTCACGTCAAACTCAGAATTTTAGGTTGACAGAAAGGTTGTATAATCCCGTACCACTAAAAACTGCGGTATTTTCGTGCGACCAAACCACATTAGACGCCCGAATTTCCCGTGCCTTTTATCAAAAAGGTCATCAATAGCGGTTCCTAGACACTCAATTATCCGAATTTCAAATCAAAATGATCATCAATAGCACATCTAGATGCCCGTTTAACTAATTTTTTATTTTTAGTAGCGTGTTTTTGTCATAAAAATTCAAACAGAGAACAAGCTAACTATAGGTGATGATAATGGGCGGAAAAAGGAATGAAAAGAGATTTTTATATGGATTACTTATCTTTTCAATGGGAATATTACCTTTACTAATGAAACGGCCTCCTAAAAAGGACTGGTTGTTTGCATATATGTATAATGCAATAACTAACATTATTTTAGACAAATGGTTCACAGTGAACTATATTTCGTATCCAACACGATTATTACCGAAAATATTCAGGATACATATCCTTTACGATGTGCTGCTTTACCCAATAGCTACGGTTATGTACAATCAATTAACAAGTAAAGATAAACCAGTAGCAATTATTTATAAAGTTCTCTTTTTTTCAGTACCACTTACAATTTTTGAATTTTGGGCGGAACGGAACACCGGATTGATAAAATGGAAAAGTGGTTGGCGTTGGTATCATACTTTTATTAGCGTGAATTTAAAGTCTTTAATCACAAGAGTTATCGTATCCGTATTTAGAAAGTATATAAGAGGAAATGATTAAAACGAATGAATCGTGGTAACTCAATAAAATAAAGTTTTTCAGAAAGATCATGCTAACTACATGTGTCAAAGTCCTTTCATTCCTGAGGAACGTTGATAATGTTACAAAAATGCGGCAGTTTTTTGTAAAAGTTGTGAAATAAATCACAAAAGATTGTACTTATTGTAATATTAAAATTCAGAAAATATTTATGTGGATAGGAAGGTAGTTTATGCATGTTTAAATGGGAAAAAGAGTTTGAAACAGGAAATGCTTTAGTTGATGAACAACATAAAACATTATTTGAAATTGGAGACAGGGCTTATGAGCTATTACGGAATGATTTCTATACGGATAAATATGATAAGATCATAGATATCATTCACGAACTTAAAGATTATACAGTTTTTCATTTTCGCGCTGAGGAAGAATATATGTTAAAGGTAGGCTATAAAGGATTATTTTCCCATAAAAAGGAGCATGATGGTTTTATAGAGAAGTTTGATCAAATTGATTATAATCGTATTGACCAAGGGCAAAATGATTACATTTATGAATTATTAACATTTATTGCGGATTGGATAACTGAGCATATTCTTATTAAGGACAGACAGCACAGCCATACATAAAAAGATGAAAAAACGGGTTTGGAATTTAACTTCTTCCAAATCCGAATTTTTTTGCTAAGGGTTTCATTTATTTGACCAATCAATATCATTTCCATAAAATTTACACTTGGTTATTCCTATTTACAGAAGTGTCTAGTCAACAAAATGAACAAATTCATTAACAGGCTTTCTATATCCTCTTGGTCTTATTTTATTTTCTACTGATTTTCCTAATGAAATCATTAAGACGGGCTGATGATTTTTTGGGATGTGATAGATTTCTTTTATTTTTTCTACATTATGTACATGCATCGGGCAAGTATCCCACCCTTTGTCTTTTGCGGCTAACATGAATAGCATAGCGGATAAACAAGCATTTCGGATATTGTCTTCTTCAATTAATTTGGGGTTATCCGTGTATAGTTTGTTTATTGTATGAATCGTGTAGTTAAACTCTAACTCGTCCATTATACCGAGCATTTTCATCCCTTCATATAATCGAGGGGCTTCTTTATAACCTTCTGAATCTCCACATACAATAATAGTTGCAGAGGCACTAAAAATCTTATGCTGGTTATTGGATGCTTCCTTGACTAATGCTTTCTTTTCTTGAGACATTGCAACATAATAATGCGTTGTTTGTATGTTATATGAAGAAGGATGTGTCTTAACAACTTCAAATATTTCCTGTAATTCAGAAGAAGAGATCTTAATATCTGACTGAAAATTAATAGCTGAACGTCTAATCTTTGTTAACTCTAAAAATTCCATATATATTCTTCCTCTTTCGTTTATTTAGTTCATTAATTTTGCCCTATAGTGAAAAAAAGTAAATGTAATCTCATTATACCAACTGAAATAGTGGACTTTATTCATAAAAAGCACAAAAGTGTTAAATTTAAATGTGAAAAACAAATCGGCAATAAAAATGAGAAATTTTATCTTTCCTTCAAATGAATAAATAATTTTTGCCTTAACGAAACAAGTTAAGCTTTGGTTTAACATCATAGATTGATCCAAAAAGATTTCTGTAGACCCACATGCATAAAGAGTTGTATCATTATTTTTGTTTGTAATTAAAATTAGGAGTGGGAATGTTGGAAGAACAAAAATATATGAATTTAAAAAGAGGAGAAAGAGGAGCGATTATAAGTATAATTGCTTATTTATTTCTCTCTTCGTTAAAACTATTTGTTGGATATGTATCTAATTCCCAAGCATTAAGAGCAGATGGATTGAACAATGCTACAGATATTATCGCCTCTATTGCTGTATTCATTGGATTAAGGATATCCCAGAGACCACCTGATAGTGACCATGCATACGGACATTGGAAAAGTGAGAACATTGCCTCTTTAGTTGCTTCTTTTATTATGTTTGCAGTTGGGATTCAAGTATTAATAGATGGGGTTGTTTCTCTTTTTGAAGGAGGAAGTAACTCCCCTAACCTTATTGCAGGATATTTTGGTATCTTTTCTGCATTGGTTATGTACACGGTATATCGTTATAATAAAAACTTAGCTTCAAAAATAAATAGTCAAGCTTTAATGGCAGCTGCGAAAGATAATTTATCAGATGCTTGGGTAAGTATTGGTACAGCAATCGGCATATTCGGTTCACAATTAAACATGCCTTGGCTTGATACTGTTACTGCAGTGATGGTAGGCCTACTTATTTGTAAAACAGCTTGGGATATTTTCATGGAGGCCTCACATAACTTGAAGGACGGTTTTGATGAAGAAAAAATTACCCTCTATAAAAAAACAATTGAAATGGTACCGGGTGTTAAAGGTATTAAGGAAATTAAAGGGAGAAATTATGGGAACAATACAGTGGTGGATGTTATCAATACGGTTAACTCAAATTTAAACATTAAAGATGCCCATGACATTTCAACACTTGTTGAAAATACGTTAATTAAACAACATAATATTTATGATGTTATTGTTCATGTTGAACCGAAAATGATAAATGGTCGTTTATCCGAGTAGCTGGATTATACAAATAAATAAACTTTGGCTGCTCGCTAAGGTTGAAAATAATGATAGGAACAATGGAATTTTATATTTTATCGTTCAGGAGGAAAAGATAATGAACAAACAAGGTCAAGAGAAGTTTTTACATTATATTTTGGAAAGAGTTCAAGAAGGGAAAGAAGAGGAAGCAAAAGAACTGTTGATGGAAAACTTCAGAAAACAAGATGAAGGTACTTTTTCATTAACAGAAATTCAAGAGTTTATCCCAAAAATGATTCATTTGTTGAAACCAGATAAATTAGAAGAAGTACAAACGGTTGTAAATAATTTTTCAAGCGAATTTAAGAAGAAATAAGGTTAGAAATACGTAAATCACGAAATCGATATATGTACAAGAATTGTCAGGGTGTGTTTTTTTGAACTCCAGAAAAGAGGAAGCAAGGAATCTTAAAAAGGAAAATCGGCATCGACTTGTTCTTTGGACATTGCGGATTGTATGGTTGATAGCAAATATGATTGCGATAAATTATTGGCGATTTTTCGGATGGTGGTTCCTTATTGTATGTTCGCTTATTTTAATTTCGGGACTCGTTTTTATTGAAAAAAGATTACAGCCATTGGAAATGAAATGGTCTGAAAGAAAGATTCAAAAGAAGTATCCATTTATGAAGAATTTAAAGGATGGCGAGAAGATAACAATTGAGATGAAAAATGGCGAATGTTTGAAAAATGCCATGCTTGTCTCACGAGTTGATAAAGAGCTACTCGTTCTTTTAAAGCCAGACGTTCACGAAGGATTTGTAAAGGAGGACATACGTACAATAAAGTTAAAGAGTATAAAAACAATCACTCCTTCCAGTTAACGTTGCTCATAAGATTAATAGGGGTTTGTACGCTTTTTCTGCTTTTAAATAGGTGACTTTGGGTTGATAGCAAGGTTCTATGGGCCCTTTTTTGCGTAAAAGTCATAATTTCGGGTTGATAGCAAGGTTCTATGGGCCCTTTTTTGCGTAAAAGTCATAATTTCGGGTTGATAGCAAGGTTCTATGAGCCCGTTTTCGCGTAAACCTGATGATTTTGGGTTGATAGAAGGGTTCTATGAGACCGTTTTTGCAAAAACCTGATAATTTCGGGTTCATATCTAGATTCTAAGAGCCCATTCTGCCTATAAACCTATTCAAATCAGGTTCATAGAGAAGTCCTATGAGCTGATTTCCACGCCAGCCCGTTCAACACCAGTTCATAAATGAAAATAAAAAAATGCAATAAATTTTTAATGCGCAGGTTAATCAGATTTATCAAAAAATAAAAAATAGTGTACAATGGCTTTATATATATTTTTCTGTTTATGTAGTTTAAGAGGGGTGGGGGAATAATGATACGACCATCTTCATCTACAACATTTTTTGCCGGGGTACAATGGTTGTTTTTTATGTTTGCAAATACGGTGGTCATTCCTTTAACAATTGGAGATGCCTTTGATTTGTCCTCAGTAGAAGTGGCAAGTGCAATGCAAAGGTCTTTTATTTATACGGGTATCGCTTGTATTCTTCAGGCATTCATTGGACATAAGTATCCTTTAATGGAAGGACAATCGGGATTATGGTGGGGAGCTTTACTAAGTATAAGTGCATCTGCATCATCTGCAGGGGTATCATTAAATGAACTTGGCGGGGGTCTTGCAGTGGGAATCATTATTTCAGGATTCCTTGTTATGGTACTTGGGGCACTTGGTATGGGAAATGTATTAATTCGGTTGTTTACGCCAGTTGTTATGAGTACAGTATTGTTTTTACTTGCGGTTCAGTTAATTGGGATTTTCACAAAAGGAATGTTAGGGTTAAATACAGGGGATCATATTGACTTGCCAATTGCGGGGCTATCACTATTTTTAGTTGTTCTTGTCATCTGGATGAATGTAAAGGGGCCTGGCATTATACGGAATTTTTCTATTTTAATTGGAATTGTAACAGGTTGGGTAATTTATGCCGTGTTTTTTCCGGAACAGTCGAATGAAATTGCCACTGCAACAAAAATTATTAACTTCTTTCCTTGGGGAGAACCGTCTTTTAATATAGGACTGATTATTTTCGCCGTTATTACAGGTCTAGTTAACACAACAAATACAATCGCTTCCATTAAAGGTTTTGAACCCATTACCAATACAAAGACGTCCCACCGTCAATACCGAAGATCATTTGTCTTAACGGGTATGAATTCAGTTGTCTCAGGTACGTTTGGGATGGTTCCGTATGCACCGTATGTATCTTCACTAGGATTCTTGCAATCAACACTTATTTTCCATACGTTACCAATGGTGATTGGTGCAATACTATTTATGACTCTTGGATTCGTCCCGATACTCAGCTACTTTTTTACTACTTTACCAGTAAGTGTAGGAAATGCTGTACTATTTGTAGCATATTTACAGTTATTTAGTGGGGGACTGTCTAATTTAGAAGGGATTAAATTTACTCCAAAAACGATTTATCGGATTGCTGCACCGGTATTATTAGGGATTGCGATTATGACAATGCCTGCTGAGATGTTTGATTCGATACCAATCCTTGTTCGGCCACTTCTAAGTAGTGGTTTATTAATGGGGATTATCTTAGCCATTCTTATGGAAAATCTTATTAACTGGTCTAAACTTGAAGAGGTGGAAACTGAGCAAAAAAGCCATAGAGTGGGTTGAATAAAATATTTTAAGCTAAAGCAAAAATAGAATGCGATTTGTAGAAAGGGGACGTGATGAACTCATGTCCTTTGTGTGCTTGGAATTCGTTTCTGATGAGTGAAAATATAATTAAAATGTAGAAAAAGCACCCTCTCATTGTTGAAAAGGTGCACAACCCATTACTTATAGACTGATGATGGTACTTTGACAACCGGATTTCCACTAGAATACGGAGCAACTTCATAAATTTGAAACTGTATTGCAATACCATTATCTGTATAGTAGAACGATGTATTATTATTGATTATTACATCACTTTGTTTTACATCTTCATAGAAATTACGAGGATGCTTTTTAATATAATCATACACATACTTTTGAACATTTTTTCTCTTCTTGGAAGTATTTGAGTCAGAAGGTAATCTTAAATCAATGCGTTTTTACCATGTCAGGTTAAAAAGTTAACGATAACACAAAACTAAGGACAACCATTCATAGACATGTGAATTTTTGTCCTTAAAGTTGTAAAAAACTTATAAAGGTACATTTTCACGAGGTGCTGTTAACTCAGGCGTTTGATTCTCTTGATTTTTATCTAGTATGAGTTGAAAACTATAGTTCACAAATGAGTAAGCTATTGATAGTAAAAATAAATGATTAGGACCAATTCTTTTTAATTTATATAATTTCACCTTTTCAAATAATGCATTCAAAGGGTATGCGAGGGTAAAGTCCATAAGGAGATTTACGAGAGTGTATAACCAGAACTTCCCATATGTATAGCGAAATATCCAAAGATTTCCCACGAAGTAAGGACCTAAAGCAAAAGTCAATCCATTATAAGCGACAGATTTAATTCCGCCTTTAGCATTCCACCATTTTAATGGCCCGCCTATTAAATATTCAGTTAGTATAATAACAGTAGAAAAAAGTGAAACAGGAAGAAACTTAAAGAATGTTCTTTTTGGTATAAAAGCAATAGATGCCCATGATATCGCTAATAATGAAAAGCGAATAACATTTATCATTCTTTCACTCCTTGTATTTGAAATGTTTTCACATTCATTATGTGTAATAAAAGCTGAGATATACACCAAAATAGGTAGCTTGACAACTTTTTTTAACTGATAACAATATATAAACTTCTAATTTCTACCTTCCTATACGCTTAAGCGCTCTTAGTAAGACTTCGGCAACATTACCTCGCAAGCGAAAAGGATTTTTTCGGCGAACTACGGCTCTCTTTTCGCCAAAAGAATCAGGCCCTGAGTTTTCACGAGAAAATATTATATGAGGGAAGATTCACACGTTTACATGATCGAAATTTTAACACTTTCTGATTATATCTTTGTATGTTATGATTATTTTGTTGCTTATTAAACAGCTTTAATAAGTAGCGTCCTCACTTTTTAAACACATTTAAAAAGTTAACGGAGAGGAGGAAGTGAATGATGAAAACGACTCCTAAATCAATGAAAGTAGCAATATTAATAGGTATTCGTCAAGCTCTTCTAGAACTAGGAAGTGCAACAAAGGCTGAGCTGAGCGAAAAGGTAAAGATTAGTTTTCCAACGGTTAGTAAATTTTTATCTGAAATGCAAAAAAGTGGTGAAGTTCTCGCTATTGGCTTAGACGAGTCAAGTGGCGGGAGACGAGCGAAAAGATACAAGTATAATCATGAATATATGCTTGGCCTTGCGATTTTCCTAGAAAAGACGGAAACCATTTATACTGTTTTTAATTGTTTAGGTGAAGTGAAAGAACAAGGAAAGTCACCTACTGTATTAGTTGAGGGTGGTTTGCAATTATTAACGGAAATGATAAAAAGTACGATAATCAAATATCCTAAAGTCCAATCTTTAGCCATTGGTGTTCCAGGTTCTGTGAATAATGGAAAGGTTTTTTATATTCCTGGATACGAACTATATCAAGATTTTAATATAAAATCTTATTTTGAGAAAAAGTTCTCTGTTCCTGTCATTGTTGAAAATGATATGAATGCGGCTGTTCTTGGGTATTACGCAAACAGGAGAATCGAGGAGAATCAATCTCTTGTTTATTTGTATTCTGGTCAAAATGGTCCCGGTGCCGGCATTCTTATAAATGGCGACGTAGTTCGAGGAAGTACTTTTTTCTCTGGTGAGGTTTCGCTTGTTCCTCAGTATGACCAGCAAAATTTTGGACAGGCACTAGATGGAAGTATGGCGACTGAAAAACGAGTAATCTATGAAGAAAAACGAATGGATGCAATAGGAAGATTAATTGCATCATTTGTAGCGATGATAAATCCACATACATTTATTTTTTGTGACGATGAGGTAAACGAAGATGGATTACAGAAATTAGCGAGGTATAGTTCGAAGTATGTTCCGAAAGAGCACCTACCAGAGCTTGTTTTAAGTAACTGGAAACAAGATTATACATATGGATTACAGCATCTTGGACTTCAATTAATGTTACAGCAGGAAGTAAAATTCGATTCACAATACGATTAAAACAGAGGTTACAATATGACAACTATGCTTTTAATTATTATTTATTTGGCTTTTATTAGCTTAGGTTTGCCTGACGCGTTGTTAGGAGCAGCTTGGCCTGTTATGCAAAGTGATTTAGGGGCACCCCTTGATACAGCAGGATACCTCTTTATGACGGTTGCAGGCGGGACGATTATTTCTAGTTTAATAAGTGGGAAAGTACTTAAAAGATTTGGTACAGGTAAGGTGACGTTTGTTAGTGTGTTTATGACGGCCGTTGCTATATTAGGCTTTTATTTCGCCCCATCGATTATTTGGTTGTTTGCATGTGCCGTCCCACTTGGGTTAGGTGCAGGGGCGGTGGACGCCGGATTAAATGATTATGTTGCGACACATTATAAGGCACACCATATGAGTTGGTTGCATTGCTTTTGGGGAGTTGGAGCCACTCTTGGTCCGATTATTATGGCTCGATTCATTTCAGGAAATAGTTCTTGGAGAAATGGATATTTCACAATCGCTTGCCTCCAATTTGCTTTAGTTATTATTCTTTTCCTATCATTACCTTTATGGAACAAAGTAACAAGTAGTAGCAATGCGGTTTTAAATAAAGATAGTAATGTGACGAATGACAAAGTAATTGGGAAACCAAAAGATGAAAAGCCTCTACAAATGAAAGGGGTTAAACTAGCGATGGCGACTTTCTTGTTTTACTCTGGGGTGGAAGCAACGGTTGGTCTTTGGGGAAGTAGCTTTTTAGTGAGTACGAAGGGGCTTTCTAAGGCTTTAGCTGCCCAATGGGTTTCCCTTTATTATGGAGGAATTACAGTTGGAAGATTAATTACAGGCTTTATTACATTTAGAGTTACTAATCGTACGCTTATTCGAATGGGGCAAATGATTGCTTTATGTGGCACAATCCTTCTTTTATTACCTTTACCATCTATATTCTTACTCACTGGTTTTGTTTTAATCGGATTAGGACTAGCACCCATTTTCCCATGTATGATTCATGAAACGCCAGCACGGTTTGGAAAGACGCACTCCCAGACAATTATGGGGTATCAAATGGCTACTGCTTATACGGGGAGTACATTTTTACCGCCACTTTTAGGAACGATTGCAGCAAATTCAACAATAGGCATTTTCCCATTTGTCATTGTCTTATATGCGGTCGCCATGCTTCTCAGTGCAGAAAAATTAAATGGGAGTTTCGTCAAAAGAGGGAATTAATTATACATATTATAATGAAAAAAGGACTTCATCAGCCATATGTTGAGGAAGTCCTTCCGTTAGTCGGAAGATTATTGCTGTTTTTTAAAACCTTCTTGTTCTAGATAATTTTTTGCCCCGTTATACGTTGGAAATGTGCCATCTAATAATTCGCCTGCATATGTATTCCAAAGATCCAATTCTGCATCAAACTTAAGGATTAACGTATTGCCACTCTCATCTTCCCAAATTTCTGCATCAAATGGCTCAGCTGATAGAGACTTAATTGATTGACGAATGATATTACGTAGCTCGTCTTCAGTAAAATCTCGAATGTTCACCATTCCTTTTTCATCTGTTTCATACGGACCATCAATGAATTCTGCATAAACAAATCCATTGCCGTTTGGGTGTAAATGATAAACAACCGTCTTTTTTTCTTTGACACTCTCTTCATAATGGAAATTTACCCGCTTAAGGGACACATTCTTCCTTACTAATTCAGGGAATGACTCAATAATTGCTAGTTTTTCTTCAAATGTAAGCATATGGCCTCCAAATATAATGATTTTAAACAATTGATAAAAAAATAATTGACTCAATTATATATTTTAACAAAACTATAGAAAAATAACTATTTTATATGGTGAAAGGGGGGGCTTGATCTTCTATTTGTTTTCAATTAAACCACCTAATTTCATTTAGTATTATTTAATCTGTATCTTCCGGGCAAAATTATTTATAAGGGGGCTATCTAAAAAGTCGTATTTTGATTTTCGAATGCCCCATTTCATATTTCAGAACCTTTATATATCAACATTCGCGATTATCATATTTTAGGGGATATTCACTTTTCGGACAGCCCTTTATAAATAGTGTCTAGGAGTTGAATATTATTTTTCATCTATATTACTTTACATAGCCATCAAACTTTATGCCTGATCCATCAAACGTGATATAGAATTCTGTATCTTTTTTAATATTACTGAGTTGTATAGTTGCACTCTTACCGCCAGAAATTTTAGTTGAAGTAGGTCTTTTAGCTTTTACTGTTATAGGATTACTTCCTGCTTTCAAGCGGAAGTAACTAGATAATAGCAGAACGATAGCCTTATAATAAATTTAATTTGTTTCTTTCAAATATAATTCATACATATACGCTACCCATAAACAATGCTTATTTGTTCGAATGTTGTTTAATAGACCTAAAATAATAACGTGACTTAGACTTGGTTTTTCTAAGTCTTTTAATAATAAAGTTAGCGATTCTTGGACGGTGGAATCGTCTTTCGTTTCCTGAATGGTTTCCTCAAGCCTCTCTATTAATTGTTCTTTTGTAATCGTCATGTTCCTCCCTGTCTTTATTAAGTAGTCCGGAGTGATTACGGAGATCTCCGCCTCATCAGCAATGATCGTCACCTTTTCAACGATAGAACGACAGAGTAATTCGATATCCACAAGATAATCGTCAATTAAAAATAACTCTGAATAACTTTTAATTAAGCCGTTAATCGTAAATAAAAGTTCAAGATGCATATTGGCGTTAATTTGAGGAAACTGTTTTTGAATAACGGTGAGGAGGATTTTGTTTAACGTATCCATGTACATTTGTAATCGTTTTAACAGTTCTTGATTAAAAGAAAAGACAGGTTCTTTTAAGAATATTTTTGCGAAGTTTGCTTGCTTTTGAAATTCTCGATAAGAAATATAAATATATTTACCTGAATTATTCACAGAAATTCAGAAACTTATTATAACTTATGGATTACCAAGCCTTTTCGGCTTTATTGTAATTCATTAAAAAAATGAAAAAAGAATCCATTTCTGTTAAAGTTAAAGTAACCAAAACAAAAACCAAACAGAAAGGACTCTTTATATGGTTACTTTAACGCAAAAAACACTTGATTTCAATCATAAAATTAAATTGTCAAATGATGGAGGTTCTCTTTCCTCCGATACAGGTGAGTTTCTTTTTAGAGAATTCGATGAAAAAATTGGTTTTTCAAAGACTTTAGTTAAGTACTTGAGACTTAACGATTCAAGGAAATATTATCTTCATTCAAATGAAAACTTGTTACGTCAAAAAGTCTATCAAATCATTGCCGGGTATGCGGAAGATGATGCGGCTGATCAGTTGACTCATGATCCTGTGTTTAAGGAAATCATTGAAACTCCAACACTTGCTTCCCAGCCCAGTTTGTCTCGCTTTTATACACGATTTGATAAAGATTCAATTGAACAATTAAATCTGGCTAACCAAGAAATGCTTGATAAGATTCATTGTTTTCGACAATCGAAAGAGTTATTTATCGACTTGGATTCGACTCATTCGGATACATATGGGGACCAAGAATCTTCGTCATATAATACTCATTATGGCACGATGGGTTTTCATCCATTAGTCGCCTTTGATGGTGCGACTGGTGACTTTTTGAAAGCACAACTCCGTCCCGGAAATGTTTATACATCAAATGGTGTGGTGGAATTTATTCGGCCTCTCATTAAACATTATAACGAAATGTTTCCGGAAACTACCCTGTTTCTTCGTGGAGATAGTGGGTTTGCTGTTCCGGGATTATACGATCTGTGTGAAGAAGAATCTGTTTTGTATATTATTCGGTTGAAATCGAATTCACAACTACAAAGTTTAGCGAAGGAATACCATCCTTCTTCCGCACCTTTAGATGTTTCCAAGACGGAAACCTATTATGAAGAAACGATTTACCAAGCAAAATCATGGTCAAAACCAAGAAGGGTGATTATTCAATCGGTACGTCCTGCAGGTGAGCTGTTCTTTACCCATTCCTTTTTTGTTACTAACTTTGAATTAGCTTTTCCTCAAGATATCGTCCGAGCTTATCAAAAAAGAGGGACGATGGAAAACTATATCAAAGAAGCAAAAAATGGCTTTTACTTTGATCATATGAATAGCCACGCTTTTCTAGTGAACGAAGTAAAAATGATGTTAACACTTCTNACCTGAATTATTCACAGAAATTCAGAAACTTATTATAACTTATGGATTACCAAGCCTTTTCGGCTTTATTGTAATTCATTAAAAAAATGAAAAAAGAATCCATTTCTGTTAAAGTTAAAGTAACCAAAACAAAAACCAAACAGAAAGGACTCTTTATATGGTTACTTTAACGCAAAAAACACTTGATTTCAATCATAAAATTAAATTGTCAAATGATGGAGGTTCTCTTTCCTCCGATACAGGTGAGTTTCTTTTTAGAGAATTCGATGAAAAAATTGGTTTTTCAAAGACTTTAGTTAAGTACTTGAGACTTAACGATTCAAGGAAATATTATCTTCATTCAAATGAAAACTTGTTACGTCAAAAAGTCTATCAAATCATTGCCGGGTATGCGGAAGATGATGCGGCTGATCAGTTGACTCATGATCCTGTGTTTAAGGAAATCATTGAAACTCCAACACTTGCTTCCCAGCCCAGTTTGTCTCGCTTTTATACACGATTTGATAAAGATTCAATTGAACAATTAAATCTGGCTAACCAAGAAATGCTTGATAAGATTCATTGTTTTCGACAATCGAAAGAGTTATTTATCGACTTGGATTCGACTCATTCGGATACATATGGGGACCAAGAATCTTCGTCATATAATACTCATTATGGCACGATGGGTTTTCATCCATTAGTCGCCTTTGATGGTGCGACTGGTGACTTTTTGAAAGCACAACTCCGTCCCGGAAATGTTTATACATCAAATGGTGTGGTGGAATTTATTCGGCCTCTCATTAAACATTATAACGAAATGTTTCCGGAAACTACCCTGTTTCTTCGTGGAGATAGTGGGTTTGCTGTTCCGGGATTATACGATCTGTGTGAAGAAGAATCTGTTTTGTATATTATTCGGTTGAAATCGAATTCACAACTACAAAGTTTAGCGAAGGAATACCATCCTTCTTCCGCACCTTTAGATGTTTCCAAGACGGAAACCTATTATGAAGAAACGATTTACCAAGCAAAATCATGGTCAAAACCAAGAAGGGTGATTATTCAATCGGTACGTCCTGCAGGTGAGCTGTTCTTTACCCATTCCTTTTTTGTTACTAACTTTGAATTAGCTTTTCCTCAAGATATCGTCCGAGCTTATCAAAAAAGAGGGACGATGGAAAACTATATCAAAGAAGCAAAAAATGGCTTTTACTTTGATCATATGAATAGCCACGCTTTTCTAGTGAACGAAGTAAAAATGATGTTAACACTTCTTGCATATAATTTGACCAATTGGTTACGAACTCTTTGTTTTCCGGAAGGTCAAAAAACTATGCAAATTGATACGATACGTACTCGGTTAATTAAAGCGGCAAGTAAAGTCGTGAAATCAGGCAGATCCCTTTACTTCAAACTATCATCGAGTTTTGTGTATCAAAATTTCTTTTGGGATGTACTGAATCGAATTCAAAAACTACAATTGGAATGACCAATAGAATACTTCTCATAACTGAAAAAAATAAATTTTTCAGTCAAGGGGGAAGTATGCCCAAAATACCAGAGTTGTTCTATTGAAAATTCAGTTATTTTATGAATTGGCTACGGTTCTTAATTAAATACCGTTATGTTCAACTAATTTAACAAATTTTATCAAATGGGATTTGTAGCTATGAATATTTCAGGTATTTATATAATAATTCATCTGTCTTTTTATTGTTGCTGACCGACT
Organism: Bacillus andreraoultii; assembly: GCF_001244735.1. Classification (GTDB taxonomy): domain Bacteria; phylum Bacillota; class Bacilli; order Bacillales; family Caldibacillaceae; genus Caldifermentibacillus; species Caldifermentibacillus andreraoultii. The sequence goes on along the minus strand of NZ_LN868936.1, from coordinate 303,982 downwards.
GTTCAATTTCAGCGACAATATTCCCCATAAAATAATCGATAAGGCTCGTAATGAGTTCATCCTTGGATTTAAAGTATAGGTAAAAGGCACCTTTCGAAATACCAGAACGGTCGGTTATTTGTTGGATTGAAGTTGACTCAATTCCTTGTTCGGCAAATATCTCCATTGCTTTTTCCATTATGATATGTTTCTTTGCCATATGAAAAACTCCTTATTTGACAANATGTTGTTTCCATAACTGAAAGCCAAACGAGTAGACTAGGTAAGATGAAGGGTTCCCAGGTACGCATCTATAAAGATCTTGTTGCTATGAAATATGGTACTGCGGGGTCAAGCTATGCGGACCATGTCTACTATATAAGTAAACAAGCAGTTGTAAATGGGACAACCTACTATCAACTTAGCCGAAAACCAAATAGTGGTGTCGTTGGATGGGTAAAATCATCTGACTTAACAACCCATGCATATAAAACAATAAGTACTACAAAACAAACTTTATATTTAAAAGGAACTGGCTGGGCGTACACTGAACCGTGGGGTGGCAATGTCGATGCTATATTCAAGAGTTTATCAAAATACAAAGGTCAAGCCATTGAAATTGGCTTAACAATGGATGTAGGCAACAACACATGGTATCGCGGTGTAATTGCTGGAAAAACAATTTATATCCATAAAAATAACGTAACTGAAAAAGTGACCAGTGTTTTATATTCAAAATACAATATCACTTTATCTCAAGCGTTAAATATGCAGATGAATATCAAATCAACTCCACCTCAGACAGATCAAAAGTATGCTTATGTTTCTAAGGAATATGTAGAGAATGGTAAAATTACCGCTAACGCTCTTAATGTAAGAAAAGGACCGGGAACAAGTTTTGCCAAAGTAGGAACGTTATACAGTGGAAACCAAGTGCAAATAGTGAAAGATCTTGGTGAATGGGTTGCTATCGTATTCCCACATAATATTTGGGTAAATGCCATCGAAAGTGATGTTCTCTACTATTTGAACCCAAACAACTTCGTAAACGATTCAAGACAAGTGTTTCAGTTTCTTGATTTATCAAAACCAAGTGGAGCATCGGCGAGTCAACTTAATGCATACCTTAAAGGAAAAGGTGACTTAGACAACCTCGGAAAAGCTTTTATTGATGCAGCGAATAAATATGGCGTTAATGATATTTACCTTTTATCTCATGCTCTATTAGAAACAGGAAATGGGAAATATGCAAAGTTTGAATATAACAACAAGACTGTTTACAATATGTTTGGTATAGGTGCAGTAGATAGTAATGCATATGAGGGTGCTGCAGAAAGAGCATACCGTGAAGGATGGACAACGCCTGAAAAAGCTATTATTGGTGGAGCGGCATTTATTGGTAATAACTATGTCAAAGCTGGTCAAAATACATTATATAAAATGCGTTGGAATCCATCTGCTATGGATACTTATAAGTATGCAACACACCAATACGCTACTGACATAGCTTGGGCTTATAAACAAATTAATACAATGTACAGATTGTACCAAGATATTGGTGTGTATTATCTTAATTTAGAAATTCCTGTCTATAAATAATATTTTATGAAGATCCACAGAAGTAATCATTATCTGTGGGTCTTTTTTGAGTTATATAATTACAATACATATGTGTAAAATATTACTCGGGGGTTAAAATACCACGTTTTGGAAAATATTAACTGGCAAAAAAAGAGAAGGCACTCTAATATAAATGTAAGCTACCAGGCTTAATACATTTAGAAAGAGGCCTTCTCATGGATAAAATTATATCAAGAATTTATGGATTAATAAAGGAAACAAATAATTTAATTGAATTCGAGGAACAACTTCAAATCTTGATGTATGAAACATTCGCATCATTAGTTGGGGATGTTTTTACTAATATTAATCAAGTAATCAAAGAAAATAAGCAAACGGAAAATTGGACAGTTGAAAGAAACGATGAGAAGACAATCCAATTTATTTTCGGATCTGTTCGCTTTAAGAGGACGCTTATGCATGATGTTAATGGAAATCCACACTATCCCTTAGATGAGTGGCTAGGGTTCATAAAACATCAAAGGTATAGCCCTCTGGTGGAAGTAAAGGTAGCTGAATTAGCAAGTGAAAATACATACCGTGAATCTGCACGTATTTTAAAAGAATGGTCGGCTGTAAATGTTAGCCATACAACAGTCGGTAATATTGTGAAAAAGGTTGGAGAGGCCCAAGCAAAGGCTGACCAAGAAATGGTGGATGAACTTGAAGAATCGGCATCGTTGCCAGAAGGAAAGAAAGTTGATTTTTTATATGCAGAAGCTGATGGTGTATTTGTTCGGGGGACAGAAAGAAAAAAACAGATGGAAGTTTGCCACGGGATTATTTATGAGGGATGGAATAAAAATGGCAAGCGCGTCTCTTTGAGAAACCAAAAGGTAATTATGACAACCCAGCCAACAAACACGTTTTGGAAGGAATTTCAGGCCTTTTCTGCCAATGAATATTCGATAGAAAATACACATGTAATTACGAATAGTGACGGGGGCAGAGGATATACAGCTGAGAAGTTCCAAGAGGCTTTTTCACAGTCGAAACACCAAGTATTAAATCAATTAGACTCGTATCACATAGGTGAAGCCTTAAACCGAGCTTTAGGCTGGAAAAAGAATAAATTCAAGGGGTCTATTCAACAAGCTTTATCAGACCATGATAAAAAGGCCTTTTCATTATATTTGGATACATTTGAAAGTATGCTAACCGACGAAAAAGAGATAAAAAAAGTAAATGATTTTCGAGGTTATATTTTGAATAATTGGGATCGGATTTTTGATTGGCGAGATAAAGTGAAAAGTCATCCAAAAGATGCGCGTGGGTTAGGTGGAATGGAGTCGAATCAACGCCGTATTTCTTTCAGGATGAAGAAAAGAGGTATGCATTGGAGTAAAGAAGGTGCGGAGGCCATGGTAAAAGTAAAACAAGGGATAATCAACGGAACTTTGCGAGACGTATATTTAAAGGCACAAGGACGAAGTGAAAGAAAGCATCGTGAAGTGAAAAGAACCATTCGTATGTCTCAAGTATTACGCCAGCCTACACAACCTTCTATCGGTGTAAAAAACGGTAGTATAAGCTTGTACGTCGCCCACTCAACAGCGACAGGGAAATTATTAAAATGTTTTCGGTAATAGAAGTACCCTAGAATAATTTGTTTGGTTCTTGTTTTTTAGAACCGAACAAATTATTCTAGGCCAGCAAGCGTTAGCGCGGTAGCTGAAATAGCTGTACAAAAATAGAGTGCCTGAAGTATTGGTGTAAAAACAAGACCGAGAAACTCTTGACACATACTTTGACAACTGACTGATTAGTCATTAGTATAAATAATTGGATAATCAAAGTCAAATTAGGGTAGGTGGAACAGTGAAAGGCTTAGTAAATTTTGTTTTGAAAAATAAATTAGCTGTATGGTTACTAACAATTATCATCACGGCTTCAGGTATTTACTCTGGAACACGAATGAAAATGGAGTCAATTCCGGATATTTCCATACCATATTTAATTGTAATGGGTGTTTATCCTGGTGCGACGCCAGAACAAGTGATGAATGAAGTTTCCATACCAATTGAAAAAGCGGTCGAAGGATTAGAAGACGTAAAAGCCGTTTACTCGAATTCATCATCAAACGTATCTCAAATTCAAATTGAGTACGATTACGGTGTCGATATGGATGAGAAAAAGCGGCAACTCGAGTCAGCTGTTGATAACGTCACTTTACCGGAAGATGTTGAGCAACCAACAATCACATCAATTAGTTTAAATATGATGCCGGTCCTTGCGCTTTCGGTTAGTAGCACAAAGGAAGATATTGTCGAATTAACGTCAACAGTAGAAGATATTTTACTACCAAAAATAGAAAAAATTGATGGGGTTGCCTCTGCAAAGATTAATGGGCAACATATTAATGAAGTTGAATTTACTTTTAATGAAGAAAAAATGGTGACGCTTGGGTTAACAGAAGACGATGTAAAAGACATGATTCAAGCAAGTGACATGGCTCTATCTTTAGGACTGTACGAATTTGATAAAGGAGAAGAAGCGGTAGCAGTCGATGGTGATATTAAATCAGTAGAGCAGTTAAAAAACGTGCTTATTCCTGTTACACCTACTGCAGAAAATCCAGCACCATTTGTAAAACTAGGTGAGATTGCAAAAATTGAAACGGTAGGGAAAGTACAATCAATCTCCCGTACGAATGGAGAAGACGCAATCTCTATTCAAATTGTAAAAGGTCAAGAAGCAAATACGGTGACTGTAGTAAATGCTGTAAAAGATTTAATAAAAAAAGAAGAAGCGAAAATTGACGGATTGAAAGTGGCTGTTTCTCTAGACCAAGGAGAGCCGATTGAAGATTCCGTATTCTCGATGCTAGAAAAAGCGATATTTGGTGGATTAATCGCCGTTTTAATCATTCTTTTATTTTTACGCGATATTAAATCAACAATCATCTCGATTATCTCCATACCAGTATCGATTTTAATGGCCATGCTTCTATTGCATTGGTTAGATATTACGCTAAATATTATGACGCTAGGTGCGATTACGGTTGCGATTGGTCGGGTTATTGATGACTCGATTGTCGTTGTCGAGAATATATATCGGCGCCTACATTTAAAAGACGAGAAACTTCATGGACGAGCATTAATTCGTGAAGCAACAATTGAAATGTTCAAACCAATTCTTTCCTCAACACTCGTAACGGTTGCTGTATTTGCACCACTTATATTTGTAGGGGGAATGGTTGGAGAATTATTTATACCATTTGCACTGACGATGACATTTGCATTAGGTGCATCCTTACTCGTTGCGATTACCATTGTACCAACATTGTCACATACGTTATTCCGTAAAAAACTTTATGGTAAAAAATCTGAGAAAAACCATAAAGAAGCAGGAAAAATGGCGAAATGGTATAAAGGTGTTTTAGAAAAAGCGTTAAATCATAAAATGATTACTTCACTCATTGCAATTGCTTTACTAGTCGGTTCATTAGGCTTAACACCACTCATTGGATTTAGTTTCTTAGGCTCTTCAGAAGAAAAAGTGATGTATTTAACGTATACTCCGAAAGCTGGAGAATTAAAAGAAGATATTGAGAAAAATATTATGGAGGTTGAGCAAAAACTATTAAAACGTAAAGATATCAAGACATTACAGTTATCAATTAATGATTCAAACAATGTTGATACGACTTCCATGATGATGGGTGGCAGTAACGGGGCATTAATGTACGTCACTTTTGACGAAGATATGAAGAACTTCCCTGAAGTCAAAAAAGAAATTGAAGATTATGTAACAAACATTGATCAGTCTGGAGAATGGAAATCACAAGACTTTAGTTCTGGTGGTGTCTCTTCAAATGAACTAAGTTATACATTATATAGTGAAGACTTGGACGATTTGCTTGATTCGGTTAAGGAAGTCGAAGGAGCTTTGTCTAAAGTGAAAAACTTAGAAGAAATTACTTCAGATGCAGAAGATCCATATGTTGAACATGTCTTTCATGTATCTCAAGACCATCTACTTCAATATGGCCTAACAACCGCTCAAATTGTTATGGCTTTGTCTGATAGTGGTAAGAAGGAAGTATTAACAACGGTTGAAAAAGATGGGAATGAAATTGAAGTTGTCGTTCAACGCGAGGCAAAAGTCGTTCCAAAATCGATTGATGATTTATTAAAGACAGAAATTAAAACACCTGCTGGAAAATCTGTTCCATTATCTGAACTCGTTAAAGTAGAGAAAGGAACAACATTAAATACGTTGTCACGTTCAGCCGGAGAATATTATGCAACTGTATCTGGTACGATAATCGGTGATGATGTTTCAAAAGCAACGTCTGAAGCAGATAAAAAAATTGAAAAGCTTGATTTACCTAAAGGTGTAACGGTGGATATTGCTGGAGTAGCAGCTGATATGCAAGAAACATTTACTAAATTAGGTGTTGCTATGGTTGCTGCTGTTGCGATTGTATATTTTATATTAGTCGTTACATTTGGAGAAGGTTTAGCACCATTTGCCATTTTATTCTCGTTACCATTCACCGTGATTGGCTCATTTATTGGTTTATATATTACGAACCATACGATTTCCGTACAGGTTATGATGGGTCTACTTATGTTAATCGGTATTGTTGTTACAAATGCGATCGTGCTTGTCGACCGAATTATTCGAATGGAACATGGTGGCTTAGCGATGCGAGATGCCATTCTTGAAGCAGGTTCAACGCGTCTTCGTCCAATTTTAATGACGGCAATTGCAACAATCGGTGCTATGCTACCAATGGCACTTGGAATTGGCGGTGGCGGTGGACTTATGTCAAGAGACTTAGCAATTACGGTTATTGGCGGTCTATTTAGTTCAACATTGCTCACGCTAGTCATCGTACCAATCGTATATGAAGTACTTTCCAAGCTATTTAAAAAGAATCGGAAAGATATTAGAGAAGATTAAAAGTGAATAAATAAAGAACAAGGACACCCAGAAGGCCATCAATTATGACCATTGGGTGTCTTTTTTGGCTAATAGGAAGGAGCTGTCCAAAAAGTCGGATTTTTGAATTCTAGATGCCCCTTTTCATGTTTCAAAACCTAGATATATCGATATTCTTGATTATCACATTTTGTAGGATAGGATAACCTCTTTCCTATACACATAAGCACACAAGAAAGATCTAGTAGGATTGCATTAAATCCGAAAAACTCGCTTTCTTATCAAGCAAACTCTAGTCTCTTTGGTTGCCTGAAGGTTTTAGTTTCTTGAGTTTTTTTACGTGCCTCATGTCTTCGCAAAAAAGGATGAGGAAGGAAGTAATTACACATGGAAGAACGATTCATAGTAAGCTATAGTAATTGTAAGTACACATTTTTCTGATTAAAGGAACTTTTGTAAGGGGGAAGAGGAATGAACGAATTTATGGAAAGGGCTTTACAATTAGCAGTAAATAATGTGAATAATGATGGTCAACCGTTTGGAGCGGTACTCGTTAAAGATGATCAAATTGTTGCAGAAGGTGTAAATGAACTACATATTCGCCATGATGTAAGTGGCCATGCAGAATTATTAGCTATTCGACGGGCTCAAGAGAAACTACAAACAAATAATTTATCTGGTTTTGTTATGTATGCAAGTGGTGAACCGTGCCCGATGTGTTTAACGGCGATGTATTTTGCCGGGATTGAAGAGGTATATTATTGCCAGTCTGTAGAAGATGCAGAAGCTGTAGGACTTGGCAAGTCAAAATGGATCTATGAAGATTTGAAGAAGGAAAAAGTCAACCGCAGCCTAAAAATGAAACAAATAAAAATTCGTGAAGAACAAGAGAATCCAATGCGAATTTGGGAAAAGAAGACAAATCAGGGATAATCAATGAGGGCGATGTTTATGAACGAACCCTAGAAATGGTCCAATGCACATTTCTAGGGTTTACTTTTTATTCAAAATGGATGCATTTCGTCTGTGCATGTAGGAAGTGATAGGGAATAGCGAAAAGTGGGCGATAGAACGTTTCTATGATCCCGAAAATCGTGTGAAAGAGTAAAAATGGGTTTATAGAACGAATCTATGATCCCAAAATTCGGGGAAAAGAGCAAAAATGGGTTTATAGAACGAATCTATGAGCCCGAAATTGAGTAGAAACAGCAAAAAGTGATTGATAGAAGGGTTCTATGATCCCAAAATTCGTGTGAAAGAGCAAAAATGGGTTCATAGAATGAGTCTATGATCCCAAAATTGAGTGAAAACGGTGAAAAGTGGCTGATAGAAGGGTTCTATGATCCCAAAATTCGAGTGAAAGAGCAAAAATGGGTTCATAGAACGAATCTATGAGCCCGAAATTGAGTAGAAACAGCAAAAAGTGGCTGATAGAACGAATCTATGAACCCAAAATTGAGTGAAAACAGCAAAAAGTGGTTGATAGAAGGGTTCTATGATCCCAAAATTCGTGTGAAAGAGCAAAAATGGGTTTATAGAACGAATCTATGAGCCCGAAATTGAGTAGAAACAGCAAAAAGTGGTTGATAGAACGAGTCTATAAGCCCCAAACTAAGTAGAAACAGTTATGGAACGTTTTCATAAGCAAAAAAGGGAAAAAAATAATGAAAAGGGGTTCATAGAAGGTTTATTCTTTTGGGAACGTTCTTAAAAAAATCATAAAAAAAATTAGTTGACACATTCTATAAAGGAGTGTTATAAATTTATATGCAAAATAATTCGCATCCGAAATGTTTGTACACGAAATATAAACTAACTTAAATATCTTTAAGGCATAATGAAAGGGGGTTGCTAATTGAAAAATGTCTTTAATAGTGAGATTTTGAATTCCTTTAGCGGCATTTATAAACTTCAAAGGAAAATTTTACAAAAAGATGCAGAGAAGATGGGGTTAACGATTGTTCAACTAAAAGCACTGTATAAAATTTCCAACCACCCAGAGATACGCCTAACAGATCTGGCTGATTTAATGCAACTTACGAATAGTACTGTATCCAATTTAATTGATCGGTTAGTTGAACATGGTTATGTCAAGCGACATATTCCAAAAAGCAATCGGCGTGTAATCACTATTCGATTATCGGAAAAAGGTGAGAATAAAATTAAGGAAGCAATTGAAAGTGAATCAGAGCTCGTTAAAAAGTTAGACAAAATTAAGCAATTACCTGATGAGGATATTCAATATCTGTTGCGAATCCATAAACAAATCATGAATATCTTAAGTGAGTAGGAGGAACAAATATATGAATATGAAACGAATGGTGTTATTAAATGTTATTTTACTCGTTATTTTAGTCGGTGGGGGATTTGTTGGTTATTATTATTTTAACGAAGCTACAAACTATATTTCAACCGACAATGCGCAAATTTCGGGACAACAAGTAAGTATTGGATCTCCAGCTGCTGGAAAATTAATAGAATGGAATGGACACACAGGAGATACATTTAAAAAGAATGAAACAATAGGTACAGTTCAAGTGCAAGGTGAAACAGGTCAAGTAGTAGAAGTACCTGTTAAAGCTCCTCAAAACGGCACGATTGTTCAATCCAATGCAGTAGAAAATTCCATGATCGGTGCAGGAACACCACTAGCAATTAGTTATGACCTCGATCATCTTTGGGTAACGGCAAATATTGAAGAAACAGATTTAGATGATATTAAAGTGAATCAAGATGTTGATATAAATGTAGATGCTTTTCCAAATGTAACTTTAAGTGGAAAGGTTGAAGAAATTGGATTAGCTACAGCGAGCACATTTTCACTTTTACCTTCTAACAATTCATCGGGTAATTACACGAAAGAAACACAAGTAATTCCAGTGAAAATTTCTATTGATAGTTACGGAGAAAGATTAGTTCCTGGTATGAATGTAACTGTGCGAATTCATAAGTAGGTGATCATATGTCAATGTATATCACTAGTTATATTGTTATATCCGTTATTCTCCTTATTGTTGTAAATCTTTTAGTTAGAAAACAAAATAGACGAAAATCAGCTGTAGAAAATGAGCAAAGTTCAACGGTAAAACGAGATACGTTACAAACTTTCGAGAACGGGCAAGATCAGGAACTTGCTAAAAATAAAAAAATAGATTTGAAGCCGACTCGAACGGAGAAGTTTCATAACGGAGCGAAAACCGGAATGTCAACTGATGAGGAAATAAATAACGAGGTGGAGTCAGAAGGATCCCCTAAAGAAAAACGAAATAAACAAACGAAATTAGGAGACTCCCCCGAAGAGCAACAAAGCAATACAGCCAATACCGAAGTTTCACCAGCTGAGTTTTTTGAACAAAATCGTGGTAAATTAATTTTGACGATGATGATTGGTGCATTTGTTGCGATATTGAATCAAACATTATTGAATGTAGCAATTCCACATATTATGAATGATTTTAATGTCTCACCGAGCACGGTTCAGTGGCTTTCAACCGGATATATGTTAACGAATGGGGTTTTTATCCCTATTACCGCATTTTTGATCTCCCGTTTAGGTACAAGGAAATTGTTTATAACGGCTATTTCTTCATTTACGGTTGGGTCAATTATTTGTTCAATCTCAACAACTTTTTCTTTATTAATGTTGGGAAGGGTTATTCAAGCCGCTGGTGCTGGAGTCATGATGCCGTTACTTATGACCGTTTTTCTTACAATTTACCCACCAGAAAAGCGCGGTGCTGCGATGGGACTATTTGGTGTCGCAATTTTGTTCGCACCGGCAATAGGTCCAACACTTTCTGGCTGGTTGATCGGCCATTATTCATGGCGTATATTGTTTGATATTGTTATTCCGTTTGGGATTGCTGCTGTCATTATGGCAGTCGCTTGGATGATTGATGTTACCGAAATAACAAAACCGAAATTTGACTCGTTTGGTTTTATCTTTTCAACAATCGGCTTTGGTTTCTTACTTTACGGATTTAGTGAAGCTGGAAACAATGGTTGGGATAGTAAAGTTGTTGCTATTTCACTTATTATCGGAGTCCTTGGTCTTATCGCCTTTGCTTGGCGTGAGTTAACAACAGATGAACCAATGTTAGATTTACGTGTTTTTAAATATGATATTTTTACGTTAACGACAATAATCGGTATGGTGATAAACATGGCTATGTTCGCAGCGATGTTATTACTACCTATTTACTTACAAAATATTCGTGGATTTACAGCGCTAGATTCAGGATTACTCATGCTTCCAGGTGCAATTGTTATGGCGATTATGTTACCTATTTCAGGAAAGCTATTTGATAAGTTAGGTGCAAGATGGTTAGCTGTATTTGGCCTTATCATAACGGTTCTAACCACATGGCAATTTACTCACTTATCAATGACAACATCTTATGCCTATATTATGCTCCTTTACGTGATGCGAATGTTCGGAATGTCCTTCCTATCAATGACTGTTCAAACAGAAGGAATGAACCAGTTACCACAACATTTAGTTGGTCACGGTACCTCTGCTTCAAATACAGCTCGAACTGTAGCAGGAAGTATCGGAACCGCGTTTTTAATTACAGTTATGACAACGAGAAGTGAGTTCCATACAGCGAACTATGGAAATATTATTACAAGTACAAATCCATACTTGGCTACAAAATTACAAAGTTTAGGAGACACATTTGCAACAATGATGGGACTTCCTACACAACAAGGACAAATCCTTGCAACGACATCTGTCTATGGTCAAGCAGTAAAACAAGCAACGATTAACGGGATTAATGATGCCTTTGTTGTTGCAACAGGAATTGCCGCAGTAGCCTTATTATTAGCCTTCTTTATCAAACGAGCAAAACCGGCTAAATAACAATACAGAATAAGAATGGGGAACCGCTGCGAACTGTGGTTTCCCATTTTTGGTTTGTGCTGTACTTGTCGAATAATTTGCCGGTGATAAAACTCAGCTATGTAGTAGGGTGTGATGAACCATTAGCTAAAGAGAAAGGTTTAAGCTGTGACGCAGAACTTGAAAGAATTTAGAGGGGGAATTTCCAACCTAAGGACTACGAACATCATCAGACAATGCTTATGTGAGGTAATCTGAATAGTCGAGCCCGGATTTACTTGATACATCTTTAAACATTAAAATAAGGGGTTAAGATTACCCCTATAATCAAAATGAACTAATTTTAGAAACCGCCTTCGGTCCATTAAATAGCGGGAATAAAAAATGCAAGTAATACGGATAGTAGTGTAGAAATAAGACATGGTATCGTTAGTTTTTTATTAATATCTATTTCTTTTGTGGTTGTATTATTAACAATAGACAAAACTAGCAGATTTATGAAGAAAAGAAAATAATACATGATCAAATAAATTGTCCATACATGATTCTGTATAAGAGATGTTGTTGAACAAAGAGTAAGAAAAAAGGTCAGCTGTCAATGAAATATGCTTCCTCGCTATTTAATGTTTAGTTTAAAGCTTCCCAAAGCTGTCTATACTGGGTAATACTACTAAATTACCTGGGGTGATAGTCTTATGAAAAACTTTGAAGAAGAGTATAATGTATTCCAAGATGCGTTAGAAATACCTAAACCTTGGTATGTTTTCCATAATGAATTAGCTAAAGAAGAAAACACCTTACACATTTATATTGAATATCAATCAGGAGCGGAATTTTCTTGTCCTAATTGCGGTAAAACGGGATGTAAAGTTCATGATATACAAGATCAAGACCGGACTTGGAGACATCTAAATTTTTGGCAATATAAGACCATTCTCCATGCCAGAATGCCACGAGTAAAATGTGAGTCATGCGGTAAAATACGTACGGTTGTCATTGATTGGGCACGTCCAGGAGCTGGATTTTCATTATTATTTGAGCACCATGTGTTGTCGCTAATGGTTGAAATGCCTGTCGCTGCCGTAGCTCGTGAAGTAGGCGAACATGATACGCGCCTTTGGCGAGTATTTAAATATTATGTCAACAAAGCCATGGAAAACATAGATGTATCTAATGTCACTCGTATAGCGATGGATGAAACATCACGAGCAAAAGGCCATAAATATGTGACATTTTTTATTGATATGGATACCAAACGCTTAATTTTCGCTACTACTGGTAAAGGTGCAGATGTACTGCAGGTGTTTAGCCAGTTTCTAGACAGTAAAGGGGTTTTACATTCCCAGATTAAAGAATTTTGTTGCGATATGTCACCAGCCTTTATTTCGGGTATTGAAGAGAAATTCCCGAATGCAACGATTACGTTTGATAAATTTCATGTCATGAAAATGGTAAATGAAGCATTAGATCAGGTACGAAAACAAGAACAAGCTACACAGCCAGAACTTAAAAATTCACGATACGCTTGGCTGAAGAACCCCGAAAACCTAACAGAAAAACAAGGAAGTAAATTGGCTAAATTAAAGGATTTGGATTTGGCAACAGGCCGTGCCTACCGCATGAAACTATCGCTTCAGAAAATGTGGACTAAACACCCAATCCTTTCTGAATTGTATTTTGATGAATGGCATAGCTGGGCTATTCGATCCCGACTAGAACCAATGATTAAAGTTGCAAAAACACTAAAACAACATAAAGGCGGAATCTTAAGATGGTTTGTTACAAAGATGACCAATGGCCTTCTTGAAGGAATAAACAGTTTAGTTCAGGCTACCAAAAGAAAGGCTCGTGGATACCGAACAGCCGATAATTTTATTGCCATGGCCTATGCAACGGTTAATAAACTTGATCTTATTGGTATATCATGACTTGTTTTATCCTTTCTTGTTTGCTTAGCGACCAGCACTTAGAGTAGGATAGGCTGTCAAGTGCTTTCCTTGACAACCTATCCTACATCTAAGATAATACCGGTGGCAAACAAGGAAATGATAGAATCCTATGGGCACTGGTAACCTGTTTTTTCAACATTAAACAGCGAAGAGCCTGAAAAATGATAAAAAAGTAAACGATAGGGAAATTTCAAAAGTTCATTTCTAAAAAGATATAAATTTAAAAAATATAAATATTATGATATTATCAGTTTATAGTAATATTGAATTTCTATATAAAAGGGGGATAGTGGATGGCGAAACGAGAAGAGAAAATCGCTGTTGTCACAGGGGCAGCTCAAGGAATTGGTGCAAGTATTGTAGAGAGACTGTATAAAGAAGGAGCTACAGTCGTTGGTCTCGATGTAAATGAAGAAAAACTACAGCAAATGACTTCACAACTCGATTCAACAGGTGAAAAAGTTATCCCATTAAAATGTAATGTATCAGAACGAGAAGAAGTAAACACTGTAATGGGAAATCCATCTGAGGTGGCATCTGTTGTGTCATTTCTAGTATCTGATGATTCTAGTTTTGTTACTGGAGAATGTATTCGTGTAAGTGGTGGATTTTTGATGGCTTAGTTTGTCAAAGAGTGAATGAATGTTCATTCGTTGTAAATTAATTAAAGGAGATGTTAATTATGAGTGAAAAGCTGACAACATTATCTTTAGAGGAAACCATGCAGTTTATTGAAAAGACGCTTAACGAAAGTCCTACACCAATTGCAGATGCAAACGTCACGTATCAATTTGACATTAGTGGTGATGAGGAAGGTTCATACCAACTACAACTTCAGAATGGAAAAGCAAAAGTTGAACAAGCAGGTACAGCCCAAGCAGACTGTACACTTGTTATGTCATTCGCAAGCTTTCGTAAATTTTTAATTGGAAAACTAAGTGGAACAGCTGCTTTTATGACTGGAAAATTAAAAATTAAAGGCGATATTGGGAAGGCGATGAAACTAGAGAAAATACTAAAGGAATATGATTTGAAAAGCTAATATCCAAATAGACTATTTATCTAAAACCGGCAAGGACACCCCCACTTCTATTCGTGTAAAGGGTGTAGTGGGGGAGGAATTGCCGTCAAATACGTTATAGTACGTTTAAGATTGGAAGATTTTGTACTAGATCATGTATTTAAAACACCTGTTGGCTCCTCTATTCTCTTATATGTGTAAAAATATTTGATTCTATTGGGGATTTGGTAAAATAGGACTAAATGACTACAATTACCTATTCGAAAAGTGCGATGTTTGTTTTAGAAGACTTCATAGGTGTTCATTCTTCAATAGGAAAAGTACGGGTAAAAAAATTGCTATGTTTCTGTGTATTGGGCTTTCTATTAATTCCGTTAAATGTTCACTAGTTTAATATTTGATGGTATAGCTTTGATGGGATAAAATGAAAATGATATTTATTCTAATTTACATAAGCAATAAGGAATATAGGAACATTAAGGGGAGCGGGTCTTTTGTTTTTAAGAAAATTACATCAACCGATAAAAAAATTAAAGAGAGAGATAGAAGATGTGAAATTAGTCATTCCAAAAGGGTTGGAAATTGAAAACCAAGTTAAAATGGTCAGCTTAACAGAGGAAGACTTAATGATTATTCGTGGTATTCAACCTTTTGTGATTGAGAAGATAGATTCGATAGTCGAAAATTTTTATAAAAATATTGAAAATGAACCTTCGTTATTAAACATTATTAATAAAAATAGTTCAATTGAAAGGCTAAGAAGAACATTAAAGCGACATATTATTGAAATGTTTGCAGGCGCAATTGACCAGGAGTACTTTGAAAAAAGAATTCAGATAGCAAAGATTCATGTGAAGATCGGGTTGAAAACAAAGTGGTATCTTTGTGCCTTTCAAGATTTGACTCTTTCACTTATTGAAATTATCGAGAATAATCTTGAAGATAAGGATGAAATATATGCCGCCATTCGTGCTGTGACAAAGATACTTAATCTTGAACAACAGTTAGTTCTTGAAGCATATGATAATGAAGCTGAAGAATTAAGAAATATTGAAATTGTAAAGAATCGGAAATTAATTAACAATGTACTTCATGCATCGGAAAGTTTAGCGACAATTGCTCAAGAAACAAATACATCCTTTCATCATTTAAGTCAACAATCAGGAGAGATTACGAAGCATGCAAAAAGAGGGACTGAACTGTCAATACTAGCTGAGGAGAGGGCAAAAAAAGGTCAACAACAAATTAAACTCCAAAACAAGAACTTAGATAAAATTCATCAAACAATTAATGAGGCCTCCAGTGATGTCGATGTTTTATATGGAACGACAAAAAGAATGCAGGATATTTTAAGTTTAATTCAAGATATTGCCGACCAAACAAATCTATTGGCGTTAAATGCTGCCATTGAAGCTGCTCGAGCTGGAGATGCAGGGAGAGGTTTTGCAGTTGTCGCCGATGAAGTTCGCAAACTCGCTGAAGAAACGAAGAATTCTGTAGTGAATGTTTCTAGTTTAATTACGGGTACAACGAATCAAACAGAAAAATTAACATTATCACTAGCGAATATTTCTCAAGCAGTTATCGAAGGCAATAAGGATATGGAAGAAACGAATAATGATTTCGAACAAATATTAAAAACAATGAGAGACACAAACCTTCAAAATAATAAAATTGAAGACGAACTTGCTTCTTTTGTTACGATCGTTCAAAAGTTAGGCAAATCCTTTGAAGAAGTAGCATCATCAGCGGATTACTTAGCAACATTTGTCAGTGAGGATAGTTAACTTCATTAGTTGAAGTCAAGATCCCTTATGCCTGTGCACACTACGAATGATTTCCAACTATTCTGAGGGAACCTTTTGGCGATCCGCCTAAGTTGCAATTAAACTGTACAAATAGAAGGTTAAAATGGTACGTAAAACGATGGAAGTCTTATATCAATGAACTATATAAGTGAACTAAGTATGAGGAGGATGGGCCAAAAATTTCCAAATACAAATTTTATCTATTTTGATAAATGTAGTTTTGAAAAAGTGTGCTGACGTCATGTTGGTATATGTTCATGACCCCCTCCTGTGTCAAGTAATTTTAAACAGTTACCATAGAATACTTTTCATATCAGTGTTGAATAAATTTGTATCGATATTGCAGCTCTTTGCATCAATTCCATATTGCCAACCAGCGATACGAGCATTTTCAGGAGCATCTGGTCGATATTTTGGAGCGTTGGCTTCTTTTGTAATTTTTTCGCTTGGTGCAGCGGTCCAAATGAATGTCTCCTCTAAAATCTTTTTATTTTTCTCCACTGCATCATGAAAGACTTTAGTTAGTTTCTTTTCATTTTCAAAGATTCCATAGATTCCAGGTTTATATTTGGATTGGCTTAATTCGTCATACCAACCTCTTATAAACTCTGAATCTACTGGGTAGCTTGGCTCGATATCAGCAAAAATGGCAATCCCTTCTGGAACATCTAATTTTTCCGCTTGTTCAATCGCTTTTTTTGCTTCCTCTTTTCCATTTTCATAGCCTGTTGCATCATTAAAATGGTTCCAAATGAGAAGTAGCTGAATATCATTCGAATGGAGAAATTCTACTTCTTCTTTTGTAATTCCAGTAGAGACATCTGTATTATCTCCTAAATATCTCCCCCACACTTTTGGGTTTCCAAAATTATCCCGTACACAGGTAAGCATTTCCTCTGTTGTTTTACTTGCTGAGTCAACTCCCCAAACTGTGTCCGTAGCCTTTTCCCCGTTATCATCTGATTTCTCTTCCTTGTTAGGTTTTTCCTTATGATTGGAATCATCACTGTTATTAGATTTGCCACCATCACTGGATTGATCTTTTTTATCGGATTTGTTTTTTTCATCCTCTTTAGACCCGCTATCGTCTTTCTTTTCTTGTTCCTTATCCGCATCTTCCTTCACTTGTTTCGAGCCATCTACATCATTCTTCACATGATTTGATACATTGACATCCACATGAACATTAATATTATTTGTAATGTTGTTCTCAATTTTATTGTCACTACTATTATTTAACTTATTATCAATCGAATTATTTACATCCGCTTTATCACCATTGATATTGTTTTCCACATTATTAGATACTGTGCTATCTCCATTAGAAGTAGGTACTACATTTTCACTAGAGTCCTTTGTAGGATTTGAAGTTTCAGAAGCATCTGTATTGTTGTTTGAGAAAAGGAAGAGCGGCAACCCAATGATTAGCAATGCAGATATGGCAATTGCAATCAAGCTTTTCTTACTCAAATCCTTTCACCTCCTTCTCTACAAGATTTAGTTTATGCGAGGAAGGAGGACATGTTTGGACAGGATTGGAAAATGTGTTTTTTTCATAGTATGTATAGGAGTGTAGCTCGGTTTAATTTCTGGGTAAAAAAGGTATGTGTAAGTAAGTGGCTTTTTCAGAACGGAGAGAGCGAGAGTCGCTTAACACGAGGTCCTTGATTCCATACGTTATAATAGAATATGTATATTTTGGAAAGGGTATAAGATTAGAAATACCAAATCAACTTATAAATAAAGGAAGTTTGTTTATGCCAATAGGAGTTATTATTAATTCATTTGTCATTATATTCGGGGGATTCGCGGGAGCGTTTCTAGGTGATAAAATTCCCGAAAGATTGAGAGTTGCCTTACCTTTAACATTTGGGGCGGCCTCGATGGGAATGGGAATCCACCTTATTGGAGAAATGCATATGCTGCCACCAGTTATTCTTTCATTAATAATAGGAAGTGCAATTGGTGAACTCATACAGCTCGAAAAAGGAATAGAATGGTGTGCGCGTAAAATTCAAAGTCCGATTGAGAAAATCTTTTCTAGTAAAAGTAATATAGATCAGGAACAATTTATGGAGCAATTTGTAGGGATTATTGTCTTGTTTTGTGCAAGTGGAACAGGAATATTTGGCTCACTAAATGAAGGGATGACTGGAGACTTTACTATATTGCTTTCAAAGTCATTTTTAGATCTATTTACTGCGGCTATTTTTGCAACTGCCTTAGGTTATATTGTCGTAACAGTAGCTATTCCGCAATTTATTATACAATTTTCCCTGTTTTTGAGTGCAGGATTTATTCTCCCATTAGTGAATGAACATTTAATTGGTGATTTCTCAGCCTTAGGTGGCATTATTATGTTAGTTACCGGCTTTCGTATTTGTGGGATTAAATCATTTCCAGTAGCTAATATGCTTCCCGGAATGATTCTTGTTATGCCGATTTCTTCCCTGTGGATGTTTATCTTTGGGTAGTTTATCAACTATGATTAAGAAAGTTACATTTACGTTTGGTGGCAAGGGGCTGTCTGAAAAGTGGATATCCAAAAAATGTGATAATCAAGAATGTTGATATATCAAGGTTTTGAAACATGAAAAGGGGCATCCGAAAATCAAGATACGACTTTTTGGATAGCCCCTGTATGAATCAAAGTGCATAATCAATATGTTCTTCGGTTCTTAAAATCACTTTATGTCGTTTAGGTAAGTCATTCTGCATCACTTTTTTCAGTGCTTGTCGAGCAATCGGTTCCGTAAAGGTCTCTAACATTAACTCAGGATTAATTATTTTTAAATCGTTGACTATATCCTTCAATATGTCTTCTGAAATGATTTTCTTCATTCAAATCCACCTTCAACGATTATAGCTTTTCCGAACGAGAAAACCCATTACGGTGCAATAGCACCCCCTTTAGGGATGGGATGATAGTGAGGTCGGTCAAAAGATGACCGAAAACTTTTCCAATTTAATTGTATATTTCCAATCCTTGTTATATAATGAATATATAATAAGGAGGTGAAAACATGTACTTAACACAAAGCAATCAAATACGTGGTCTTTCCAAAGAACAATTTCAACAATTAAGAGAAATGTGTCACTATGCAAAAAACCTGTACAACGTTGGACTGTATAACATTCGCCAACATTACTTTACAGAAAAAACATGGTGGACTCGTTTTATAATGGTCTAAACAAAATGCATATTTCCCATCTACTTTGAACTTCCCTACCATATAACGTGAATACGAAACATTGCCTAGATATTCAATTTTTGGTGCTGCAGCTTGAACCGCCTTAGGTGTATTGTCCAATGAAAATGGTGTTGTACCTAGGATTGAAAGAATAATGACAAAGGCTGCGATGATGAATAGTTTTACATTCCTTTTTCTCTTCATTGTGCTATCCTTTCTATTTTTTCATAAAAAAAGAGCTGTTCAACATATTAAACAACTCTTTTAAATATTATAACTTCTTTATTCAAATCTTTCCCATGTATTACCACCGGGCTCAATTTCGCCTGAACCAGTTACTTTCCAATCATGATTTTCTAATTCTTTCCCTATTTTATCCCAGTCGGTTGGTCTTTGAAGCGACTGTTTTTTGTTGTGATGTAGCTGTCACAGCTGCACTTTTCTTCTCTTCTTTTTTCCGATTCGCTTCTTCAGTTGCAATGATTTTTTTATTTACAAGTTCTAATTTCTTTTTTAACTCTTCTTTTTTTCCATCATTTTGAACTTTATTTACTTGTTCTATCGCTTTATTATACGTATCTTTGTTTGGTTCCTTTTCTGCTTCTTTTACCTTTTGTGTAGCTATGTTGATTGTTGATAATTGATCGCTCGCTTCAGATAAATAATCGGCTAAGTGGTTATAAATGGCATTATTTTTATCCTTAATGCTAAGCAATTCTTGATTTAAAGTGGCTAGTTGTTTTTCCGTTGTTGTTTCAACCAACACACCATTTTGTAAAGTACTGTAGACTTTTTGTTGAATTCCAGCGATTTCTTTCACTTCTTCAATATCTTTAAGTAATTGATCTTTTTTATTATCATCTTTAATTTTTTTAACTGCACCTTCTGCCTTCTTGATTTTTGTTTCTAGATTGTCAGCTAACCTTGTTTTTGTGTCGTTGTACAAGGAATCAACGGATTTTTCTGCATTTGTTTTGATTCGTATCTGTTCTAACTTTGCTGCTTCAGCTGCTTGTGCTTTTTGATTATAAGCATATACACCTGTTGTCGTTCCAGCTAATAGAGTAAATGCTAACGCTCCAATAATCATCTTTTTTTTCATTTCAAGGCTCTCTCCTTTAAGACAAGGTTGAAATATAAGAAAATGATAAAATCGTAAATTCCTATTTATAACTATTAGGATAGTAAAATATTAGTAATATGTATCTTTATTAACAAGGACGAAACTACCAAATAAAAGTGGATGTAATTCATTGATTAGTTCGAATTTACCATAATATTCAAGTTCATTCAAATAAAATTATTTTGTGTATCTGTTTTGGGGGAGCAATATCTTGAATAAATATCATATGTACTACCAAAAGTGATTGTCGTAAGGAATGCAATCCAAAAATGGTCTTTTCAGCTTTGATATCATCTTAATTCCTCCTTTCGTCTTGGTAATAGTTAAAGTATATAGAAGCTTGATGAAAGGATGAGGAGGGAAGGGTTTTTGCAGGAAGTTAATAAAAAGGTGGTCGGAATAATTGTCTCTTTTTCAACCATGTGTGAATCAAGTTCGTTCTAGAACTTGTGGGAAAAATGTGATAATATGAGGAAAATAAAGTATGCTCGTAATTGAAGTTACAGAATAAAATGGCGATAGTAAGATTGGTAGTCATGGCTTTTTCATAAATGCCAAAATTTTTAAGGAAAACGGGTAAGTAAATAGGCTTTGATTCTCATTTTCAGGGGAGGTTATGATGGAAGTTACCTATCATTTAACGGAAGAAGATTATTTGCAGTTTAATAGGTTTCATATTCGAAATTCCAAAACGTTTAAACGGGCTCTAGTTATTCAAAGGGTTACCGGCCCAATCATCTTTTTACTGATGGCTTTTATTTTTTCAAGTATAGGCAATTTATCTTTTGCGACGCTCCTTGTACCATTTATTATATTAAGTGTATTATGGATTGTTTTTTACCCGAAGTATTTTTACGCTAGTGTGATACGAAATACAAAGAAGGTAATAAAAGAAGGGAAAACTGGTGGCGACCTTTTAGGAAAACATCAAATGATTTTAAATGAAACGGGTATTATTGACTTAACGGAAAATGGAGAAACAAAAGTCGCTTGGTCTGGAATACTTGAATTAAAAGAAGATGAGTACAATATTTATGTGTACAATAGTTCGGTAAGTGCGTATATATTGCCGAAAAGAGATTTAAATAATGTAGCAGAAGTTTGGGATTATTTAAGGGCAAATATTACTGGGCAGCATTAATAGAAAAAAACGTCTCTCAAAGTGGAGGCGTTTTAATTTTATTCAGCAAAAGAAAGAATGGACGTAAATACGTCAATATGAAAGTAGTTTTTTCCTATATTTAAACATCAAAATAAATTGGATAATGGGTTGCGCAGCCTTCATTAAATATGTGTCCACAATAGGGGCAATTCGTTGTTCCCATATATTCGCGAATGGATAATTCAGTTTGACAATGCCCGCAGAGAATCGCTTTTTTATTAAACTCATCTTTTTCCCAACGCTTAATGGGATGATTCTCGCAACCATTGTGACATTGGAAACAAGGGTAATACCGATTACAACATTTGAACTTAATCGCAATTATATCCTTTTCTGTATGATAATGAATACACCTTGTCTCATGATCAACGACTGGTCCATACACCTTCATAAAAATTTCCCCCAATCTCTAAATAGTTCATCCCTTTTTTTAGCATAACAAAAGGAGAGAATTTGGTAAACTTGTACATACTTGAGTTAACATATAGTTCATTTTATTGAATAAGAGCCAGAATTATATTGGAGTGTTCATAAAATATAATTTTGTGACTATTTTTTAATAGAGGAATTTTATAAAAGGAAGTGGAATAAATACATAAGTATGTTTGGTTTGTAAAAAGTAAGTGTTTTGTGGGGATTTAAAAAGGGGGAATGAAACGATGCGAAATAAGGAATTGTTATTAATTCCAGGACCAACGCCGGTTGCCGATTCGATTTACGATGCCATGGTTCAAGAAACATGGGGACATACAGACCTAAGATTTGCCAAAATGTATAAAGAGTCCATTGAAGCAACAAAGCAAATGTTAAAAACAGATGGTGAGGTTTTCGTTATTTCAGGATCGGGCACACTTGCAATGGAAATGGCACTTGTGAATACGGTTGCTTCTGGTGAAAAGTTGCTCGTTATTAGTCACGGCTATTTTGGTGATCGTTTTATTAAACTCGGTCAAGCTTATGGAATTGAGATTGATGTTGTACAAAGTGAATGGGGTAAACATATTGATGTAACTGAAGTTGATAAGAAACTATCAGAAAACAAATATAAAGCTGTCACGATTACACATGCGGATACATCAACGGGTGTCGCGTCAAATCTAGATTTACTCGTACCGTTAATTAAAAAACATGGTGCGCTTGTTATATTAGATGGTGTTTGCGCAACTGGTGCGATAGAAGAGGATATGAGTAAAACGTACGGTTCACCGGATGCGAAGATTGATGTTGTTTTAACAGGTTCACAAAAGGCGATTGGAGTACCACCGGGATTGGCCATCGTTGCATTTAATCAAACAGCATTAGCAGCACGTGAAGAACTGGACCGAGTTCCAGCTTATTATTGTGATATAAAAAATTGGCTTCCGATTATGCATGATCCGACGAAGTATTTTGCAACACCTGCTGTTAATATGATCTATGGATATAGAGAGGGGATGCGCCTTGTTTTAGAAGAAGGCATGGAAAAGCGCTATATCCGACATAAACAATATGGTCAAGCCGTGCGATCTTCTTTACGAGAATACGGAATGAAGCCACTTGCAGATGAAGGGGTAGCTGCTGCCACTTTAAGTTGTATACTTTATCCAGATGGGGTAGATGATGCAGAGTTCCGCTCATCTTTAGCGAAAAAGGGTGTTATTGTCGCCGGCGCCCTAGCACATCTTTCAGGAAAAGCATTTCGTATTGGTCATATGGGAAATACAACGAAAGAGATGCTAGCCGAAGCAATCGAGCGAATTGGTGAAACATTAATTGAACTTGGACTCGCAGCAAATATTGATCGGGCATTGGAACAGTTTGAGGAATCGTTTAACGTGACGATTAATTAGAAAAGTATACTTTTTTCATTTAACGATGAAAAGCTATAGTATTCTATGAAAGAAATTATGTTTTTAAACCACTCCATGGATGTGTTTGGAAAAATGTAAGAGGGTTTGTATTGTTCCTACTATGCTATTAGATGATGTCACCAGTTGTGATTTATGAATATATGTAAGAATTGTTTCAGTTGGAAAGAAATTGAAAATAGGGGAATGTGGTAGAAATGAGTAAGGCATGCAGAGAAATGTTCTGTATGTCTTTTTTTTACGGGTGGTATATAGAATATTCTTCGTTTCCTTTACGCAGAGAAAAAGGTAATGAATGTCAAGCAGAGCAATTATAGACGCCTATTCTGTGGTGAAAAAGACGGGAACGGTCCTCTAGAGCATTTCTATGTGTCCAATTCACAGAAAAAAGGCTGAAAAAGTCATCTAGAACATTATCGATGCCCTTCATGCGGAAAAACAGATACAACCCCCACGTCTACCACTCCGCCGAACGCCAATCATCTCAACCCACAAATCTCAAAATAATTAAAGGAATCTATCAACAAAACTCGAATATGAACATAAATATAGATTAAGGTTGATTGAAAACAGGGGACAAAGTGAAAATGGGGGATAACGATGGGATATGATGTTATTGTTGTTGGCGCGGGTCTAGCAGGTTTAGTTGCAACGGCAGAAATAGCAGATGCTGGCAAACGGGTATTACTTTTAGATCAAGAGCCATTTTTAGGTGGACAAGCTTGGTGGTCTTTTGGAGGATTATTTTTAGTGGATTCTAAAGAGCAACGACGCTTAGGAATAAAGGATTCAAAGGAATTAGCATGGCAAGATTGGGTTGGCTCAGCTAGTTTCGATCGTGAAGAAGATGAAGATTACTGGGGAAGAAAATGGGCAGAGGCATATGTTGATTTTGCCGCTGGAGAAAAAAGATCTTGGCTTCGTAGTATGGGTGTCCGTTTCTTTCCAGTTGTTGGTTGGGCTGAACGTGGTGGACATTTAGCAACGGGCCACGGAAATTCCGTTCCTCGGTTTCATATCGTTTGGGGGACAGGTCCTGGAATTGTGGCCCCTTTTGAACAAAGAATTCTTGAACATATGAAAAAAGGTACGATAAAGTTCCTCCCTCGCCATCAGGTTGATCAGTTAATTCA
Source organism: Bacillus andreraoultii (assembly GCF_001244735.1). GTDB lineage: Bacteria > Bacillota > Bacilli > Bacillales > Caldibacillaceae > Caldifermentibacillus > Caldifermentibacillus andreraoultii. The sequence goes on along the minus strand of NZ_LN868936.1, from coordinate 279,422 downwards.
AGAAAATGGCGTGATTAAGGGCGTTGCAGGGTCCGTTCTCATCCCGACTTCGGCACGTCGCGGGGAAGAAACAAGTCGGCAAGTGATGGATCGTTTTGAATACCGTGCGGAAGCAGTACTTGTTTCAAGTGGAGGAATTGGTGGCAACCTTGAATTAATCCGTAAAAATTGGCCAGATCGCCTCGGTACACCACCAAAACATCTGCTTTCCGGTGTCCCTGCCCATGTTGATGGGAGAATGCTTGGAATAACTGAAGAAGTAGGTGCGAGAATTGTAAACCGTGACCGCATGTGGCATTATACAGAAGGAATTACGAACTGGAACCCAATTTGGCCTCATCATGGAATTCGAATTTTACCGGGTCCTTCTTCAATTTGGCTTGATGCAACGGGAAAAAGGTTTCAAGTGCCGAACTTACCAGGCTTTGACACGTTGAGCACATTAGAAGCCATTATGAAAACAGGTTATGATTATTCATGGTTCATATTAACGCAAAAAATAATAGAAAAAGAGTTTGCCTTATCTGGGTCGGAGCAAAATCCAGATCTTACAGGGAAAAGTATCCGTAAAGTGTTAGGAAGGGCATTTTCAGGTGTACCAGAACCAGTTCAAGCTTTCATGGATAAAGGAGAAGACTTTATTATTAGGGATACCTTAAAAGATTTAGTTGATAGTATGAATAAGTTGACAGGGGAAAATCTACTTCAATTTAAAGAAATTGAGGAACAAATAGCGGCAAGAGATAGAGAAATGGATAATAAGTTTACAAAAGATTTACAAGTAATAGCAATTAGAGGTCATCGGAACTATATTGGCGATAAATTAATTCGGGTTGCAAAGCCGCATAAAATTTTAGACGCTAAAAATGGCCCACTAATTGCGGTTCGCCTCAATATTTTAAGCAGGAAAACATTAGGTGGACTGCAAACTGATTTATCGGGACGAGTCCTCAATTCAAAAGGTCAAGCAATACCAGGGTTATATGCGGCTGGCGAAGTATCTGGATTTGGTGGAGGAGGAGTCCATGGCTATCGAGCACTAGAAGGAACTTTCCTCGGAGGGTGCCTTTTTACCGGTCGTACAGCAGGGAGAGCAATTGCTTCAGAGTTAGGATAATAAGTACATTTGATAAAATAATAAAGCACGTAGTTAATCTTTCCATTAATTACGTGCCTCTTAGTTGTTTTACGAGTAACTTGGCAAGTGTATGAATATGTGCCAAGTTTTTATCCTCAGGTCGTCCGGGAAGATTTTTATATGTAATAAGTAATCCGTTTAATGAGGAAAAAAATAGCTGTGCTTGTTCCCTTGTTCCTTTCTTATTATCAAGATTAAGCGCTGACTCAATCATGGTAAGTATCGGGTTAATGATTCCTCTAAGTTGGTCTGTGATTGAACTAGGTTTATTCATCTCAAGCATGAAGTATGCCATCATTTGATACAGTGTTTCGTGTTTATACATATAATTAATATAACGGCTAGCAATCATTTCAATATCCGTTTCACTTTCTAAATACTCATAAAGACCTTTACTTTCGATGATTAAAGCTTCCATAAATAAATGTTGTTGGTCTGGAAAATATTTATAAATGAGACCCGGAGATACATCTGCAAGCTTTGCAATCTCTCGAATACTTACTTCGGAAAACGGCCGGGAACTAAACAGTTGAACAGCAGCATGAATCATTCGTTCCCGATTCATTTGTTTTTTAAATTCTCGTCTAGTTAATTTTCCCACAAGGTAACCTCCTATAGCAGTAAAATATATGTTATTTTTATTTTACTAGATTATGATTAAAAATACATTTGAACAAACCCATGAAAAAAAGAATTGCTGAGCATAATATGTGCATTTTTTAACAAATCAATGTAAACTATTACTTGCCATCTTTTCTTATAGAAGCTATCATGTTATATGTTACTATTTTCACATGAGAACAATCAGGAGGTTTTACATGAATATATTAGTCGTTAAAGCAAATAATCGTCCAGCATCACAAGGGGTTTCGAGCCGTATGTATGATACGTTTATGGAAACTGTTAAAGAGGCGAAAGGTATAAATATAAACGTTTATGATGTATTTGAGGAAGATATGCCTTATGTTGGGCAAGATTTATTTAATGCATTTGCAAAGTTGCAAAAAGGTGAACCATTGGCGGATATTGAACAACGCATATTAGCAGCAAAACAAAAGGCTAAGGATGCCGTTTCGAAAGCGGATGTCGTAGTTATTGCTTTCCCATTATGGAATTGCACAATTCCAGCCGCATTACATACATTTATTGATTATATTACTGAAGCGGGCTTTACATTTAAATACGGTTCTCAAGGTGAGTTAATTAATTTAATGCCTGATAAGAAAGTGATTTTATTGAACGCACGTGGTGGAGTATATTCAAGCCCAGAAATGCAACCAATGGAAATGGCTGTAAACTATATGCGTAATATGTTCAGTAAAGTATTCGGAATGGAAATTATTGATGAAGTAATTATTGAAGGACATAATTCGAATCCGGATCAAGCAGAAGCCATTATTGAAGAAGGGCTTCAAAAAGTGAAAGAAGTAGTTTCAAAATTAGCGATGCAACTTGTATAACTATAAATGATTGAAAAGGGCTACCCAGAAAGTCGTATTTTTGGCTAATAGGAAAGTATATATAATCCAATTTCTACTTTCCTTGTGGTCTTAAGTGCACAAAGAAGACTCGAGCGTCCCTTCGTTTTCTTTCATTTCTGGATGCCCCTTTTCCTGTTTCAAAACTTTGATATATCCACTTTCTTGAATATCCTTTTTTGGATATCCCCTTATCCGACAGTCCCCTGTTAGTTATACCGTCTCTTGGCGTTTTTCATCTCCATGCGTAAATAATGAAAAAGAGGACATACTTTATGTTGAAAAATAGAAAGGAGATGTTTTCGTCATGACGAAGAAATTTAATAAAGGAAGCAGCAACCAAAATGCACCTGAATTGCATGGAAAAACACCTACTAGTGGGGACAATAGCAAAGGTGTGAAACGAAATATAAAAAAGCAAGTAGATAAAACAGAAGACTAGGAATTCTAGCTAAGTATAGGTATTATAAAATGATACGATATAATATAGAAGCAAGTTATCAGTAATCGATAATTTGCTTTTTTTCGTTCAATTAGCTATGAAGAGGGAGGGAAATCCATTTGAATGACTTTACTAAAAGGGTAGTTGAAATTATCCAATCCATTCCAAAAGGTAAAATGATGACATATGGTCAAATTGCAAGGATAGCAGGTAATCCAAGAGCAGCACGTCAAGTAGCGCGAATCTTACATTCAATGAGTCAAAAATACAATCTACCATGGCATCGCGTCGTTAATGCAAAAGGAGAAATTGTTATTAAAGATGATGAATCTCGATTTGTACAAAGAGCTTTACTTGAGAAGGAAGGTGTAACAGTAAAAAATGAAAGGTATGTTTCGATTGATGAATATCGATACGATTATCAAAAGTTTGAGTAAGATAGTGACTTTTTTAGATGAACCATATATCACCGGATCTCATTATGCTAAATTTGCGCCTAGTTTGAACTAACTTTTAGTAAGGCCCATTTTAAGCAAGAAAAAGGCTTAGATTAGCCAAGCCTTTTTACCTAATTATCGTTTTTTATTATAATTCGTCAAATCCGTTTAAATCACCGACCTTCGTGTATTGACGTGATTTTTGTTCGAAAAAGTCTGTTTTCGTATCATCAAAGTTATCAACGTAAGCGCGAATCCATTTCATTGGGTTTTCTGAATGACTTTCATAAAGGTCACTAAGACCAAGTAACCGGAGCATTTTGTTTGCTCGATATTTAATATACCCAGCTAATTCTTCAAGATCAATACCATGTACGTCTTTTAAAACGTAAATACTCCAGTGTATTTCTTGTTGGACTGAATAGGTAAATTGTTCGTATATCCACTCGCTAAGCTCTTCTGTGTTATGCTCTGGATTTTCTGCTAATGTTGCTCGGAATAGTTCACTAATAAATTTACCATGCTGCAGTTCGTCTCGGTTTATATAAGAAATCATTGTGGATGTTCCGACCATCTTTTGATGACGCGCTAAGTGGTAGAAAAAAGCGAAACCAGAGTAAAAGAATAATCCCTCAAGTAAAGCACTGTACACCATCGTTTTCAACACATTTTCAATTGAAGGCTCTCTTGCAAATGTATTATAGACATCAATGATCCGTTCATTTCTTTTTAATAAAGTGGCGTCCGTTCGCCCAGTTTCAAATGATTGAATTTGTTTATCAAATGAAGTAACAGATGATAGAACATAAGCGTAACTATGGTTATGTTCACTTTCTTGATCAGCAATTGTTGCCATAATCGATTTTACGGATGGATCTGTCGAATAATCAGCAATCCGCATGGCGATATCTGTTTGTGGACCATCTAACGTTGCAAGTAAACCAATGATCTTTAAAAATGCCTCTTGTTCCGTATGTGAAAGGGTTGGAAATTGTTTTGAATCGTGAGTCATGTCGACTTCACTCGCTCGCCAAAATAGTGCTCGAATCTGTTCGCGATAATCATAAAAGTGTGGATAGGCGAGGTCATTCCAATTTAAAATACCACTCGATTTTCCACCAAACAAGGCAGTCGATTTATTTGGATTTTCTGGATTTAACACGGTAACTTTTTTAAGTATTTGTTGCAAAATGTAACAACTCCTTCTGTCCATTGGATTACTTTAGCCACTTGCTCACCTCTTGGGCTTTGTTCAATTTTTAATGGAGGTAGGGGGGATGTGTAAAACTTTGCTAATTTATCAGCCGCTTTACAAAATAATACATCCCCACCAAACTGTGTATCACCTGTACCAAAGACAAAGATATTTTCAGGTTTATAGCCTATTTGATAAACGAACCTTTTTACAATCTCCGGTGTAGCTCCTTTTGCCCAAGTAAAGCTACCGAAAAATATCATATCGAATTTCGTAAAATCAGGAATATGAACAGGTTGCCTTGTTATGCGATAAAGTGTTACGTCAATGGATTTATTTAATAAACTGTCCTTAATTAGTTCAGCCACTTCTTCTGTATTCCCACTAAAACTTGCATAAAGAATTAAAGCATGCATGTTTAAACTCCTTTTCCCTATCTATTTAAGAAGCACACCATTCACATTCTTCTATATCGGTTGCCGTTGAACGAACGTAGTAGGTTGATTTAAGCCCAGATTCCCAAGCTTGCAAATGTAAATCTAGTAGTACTTGTGCTTTAATTGTATTTGGCACATAAAAGTTAAATGAAATGGATTGATCAATATGTCGCATTCTGGCAGCATTTTGCCGAATTGACCATCGTTGATCAACAATATAGGCAGACCGTCTATAAACATCGTAAGTTCGATGATCCAAATCAGGGGCTACAACAGGAAGTTTATAGTCCTTTTTTTCCTCGTAATAAAAAGGTTTGAAAATAGGGTCAATACTCGCTGTAGATCCGGAAATAACCGATGTGCTGGAGTTTGGAGCAATCGCCATAAGATAACCATTTCTAAGTCCATATGCTCGTACATCATGCATGATCGCTTTCCAAACTTCTGCATTCTCTCCAGTTAAATAGCCTCTAAGATGGAAGTATTCCCCGGTTTGCCAATCACTTCCGTCAAATTGTGAGTATGCTCCTTTTTCTTTTGCTAATTCCATACTTGCTGTAATCGTTAATTGAGCAATTTTTTCATATAAGTAATCGGCGAGTTGTATTGCCTCTTCAGATTCCCACTGAATTCCTTTCAAAGCTAGCAAATGATGCCAGCCAAATGTACCAAGTCCAATCGATCGATATTTTTTATTTGTTATCGTTGCTTGTTTTACTTCTATCGTATTTAAGTCAATCACGTTATCTAACATTCGAACTTGAATAGGAATGAGGCGCTCTAGAACGTTGTCCGGTATAGCCTTGCCTAAATTAATAGATGAAAGATTACAAACGACCATATCTCCAGCTTTTCGATACGAAATAATTGTGTCACCGTCTACCGTCTCTTCAAATTGAACGGTTGGGGACATATTTTGCATAATTTCTGTACATAAATTACTAGAGTAAATCATCCCAGTATGTTTATTTGGATTTTTTCGATTTACTTCATCCCGATAAAACATAAACGGTGTTCCGGTTTCAAGTTGAGACTTCATTATACGAATCATCATTTGAATCGCAGGAATTTTTGTTTTTGACAAAGCGTTATTTTCTACACATTGGAAATACTTTTCACGGAAGGAACCCGTACCTTTTTTCTCATCATAGTAATCTTCCAAACGGAATCCCATGACTTCTTCTACTTCAAGTGGATCAAATAAGTACCAATCTCCACGCTTTTCTACTTGTTCCATAAAGACATCAGGTACACATACACCAGTGAAAATGTCATGGGCACGTTGCCTTTCATCCCCATTGTTTAGCTTTAAATCGAGAAATGACAAAATATCAGCGTGCCAAACATCTAAGTAAACTGCGATAGCTCCTTTTCGCCTACCGAGTTGATCAACACTAACTGCTGTGTTATTTAGTTGTTTAATCCACGGAATGACACCGGATGAAGCCCCCTTGAAACCTTTAATGGAACTCCCTCGACTTCTCACTTTACCGATGTAAACACCGATTCCACCACCGCCTTTAGAGAGACGTGCAATATCTGTGTTTGAATGGTATATATCAATTAATGAATCTTCTACTGTGTCAATAAAACAGCTTGATAACTGGCCATGATTCAGTCCTGCATTAGCAAGTGTGGGTGTTGCAACGGTCATATAAAGGTTCGATAAGGCCCAGTACGCTTCACGGACAAGGGTAGAGCGTTTATGTTTTGGCTCATCTTGCATTAAAAATAGAGCAATTGTTAACCAACGTTCTTGTGGTAGTTCATATATGTTTTTTTCATAATCCGTCGCTAAATACCGATTCGTAAGTGTATGTAAGCCAACATAATCAAAAAGTAAATCAAGTTCAGGGTCAATGATTTTTTCTAGCTCATTCAATTCTGTCTCCGTATACTTTTCTAATATATTTGGTGAATAAATACCTTTAGAGACTAAAAGTTTTTGTAGTTGATAGTAACTTCCATATTTTTGTTCAGCGTAATATCCTCGATTCCGACTTGCATGACGATATAGTTGATCCAAGTAAAAATGTGCGGCGACATGGGACCATTGTGGGTTGGCCTCATCCATTTGTTCGAGGGAGCTTGTAATTAATAGATTCGTCAGTTGATCGAAAGTTAGCTTATTATTAGAATTGAATGCGCGTAATATTTTTTCTTTGAAGTGTAGTGGGTTAATCCCCGAGTAATGGTTTGTTATCCTATCAATGTAATTTGCCAAGTCCTCTTTCCTAATATCCTCTTTATCAAGTAATAATTTAGTCATGTAATCACCTTCCATTTTTAAATAATAAAAAAATCCGCTATAGGGGTAGCGGATTAAACGATAGAAAGAATGAAGACATAACATATTCATCTCTACTATCGTTTCATCTTCCTATCCCCCGAAGAATCGAAACTTTAACAAGTTATGGCAGGTCTCCTGACTTATGCATCTTCCTACTCAGATCCCTTCCCGTACAAAGAAGTACAGTGGGTTAATCTCTTTTCGTTCGCATTTACAGTTGCGGGGACAGTTCCGGACTTTCACCGGATTCCCTATTAAGCCTTGTAATGGCACCGTAACTTGCTAGTTTTCAATATATTGTGTTTTTGTTTGAAGATAGCACTGTATCTAGTGTCATAATGATAATAACATGTATAGATCGTTGAAGCAATAGTATGAGGTCATTTTAATAGAGGGATTGAAAAGGTAGAGTTTGAGATTCTTTCTAGGGGAGTCTACTGGAAACTTCGGAAAATCATATCTACTTCGGAAAAACGAGTGCAACATCGGAACTATCGAGACCATCTTCGGAAATAAAACCGCAATCTTCGGAAAAAAGCAAGGAACTTCGGAAAAATCACCCAAACTTCGTAACAAAACTCAATGTGGTAAAGTAACTAGTTTTTAGAAATATGTCGAGAAACCTTGTGACTTCTCGTCATGAGTTTTTGACAAATAAAAATAAAAATCTACTCAGTAGCATTGACCGAGTAGATTTGAAAAAAATGTATCCGTTCTTATCAAATAAGGGATTCTAATGTTGTCATTTATAGTAAGAGAGTAACAACTATTTTTTAAAGGAAAATCTACACTCTGGTCATTTGATCGGGTAGTTTGTTAATCGACTGGATAACTTGATCAAGCTTTGTCTCGATTCGATAAAGCAAGATTAAAGTGACGATAACCGGAAAACCAACTTCCCCAATCAATGTGTACCATTCTGTCATATTTAACTCCTCCAATACAGGGAGGCTAGGGCAGTAAAAGTGTTCCCCTCAAAGCCTCCATTCATTTTTATAATTAAAAGTTAAATACTTCAGTAGATCTGCTAACTATTCTCGCTTCTTTGATGGATGCCAAGGAAGCACCACTTGACGCTTGGAAGACATCCGCTAACAGGATTTGGTTCATGACATTTTTAATTAATTCTTCGTCTAAATTTTCCTTTGGATCGTTAACGGAAATCCGAACCGTACGACCATCTGTAGCTAAAAAGACGAGTTCCAATGTTGTATCCATTTCGTTCCCTCCTTACGAATTAACCATAAATTTCTTTCTTATCATCTCGCTCAACATTGAAGAAAGGTAAGCTTGATAGTGATGCAATTGCCAATGCCGCTTCATAAATTTGTTCATCCGTGCTGCTTGTTTTCACATTGTTATAGCTCTTTGTTTTAAATACAGTTTCTCCTTTTTGATCTAGGCCGAATTCGTAAAGGATCCGGAAGTTTGTTTTGATGATATTTGCTTCTGCCATTTTGTATCACCTCCTCCTTTCACTATTGTTATAGATGGTTTTGCTAAAAAGGGATAAATAAATTTTAAAAAATGTTGGGTTGTATTCCAATGTGCATGGCTTTATCACATACGCCAATCCAGGTTTGTACCTGATTTTTTGGGGCTTCTATAAAAAACTGAGGGACGCTTGATCCTTTAGTTAACCAAAGAAACTAGCGTTCGGCGAAAAAACTTTTATCAGCTGCGAGGTCATGAGGCTTCTAAGTTGCGAAAATAAAAAAGCCGGCTCTAATGAACCGACCTTTCCTAATAGAAAAACTGAATTTTATATGAAGGGGGGCATGATTGCCATGTCTTGTGATGCCGATGCTAGTCTTTTATTCCCCTTTTAAAAATCCTGGTTGGGCGAAACTTGGGTTCGGATATTTATAGAAACCTTCACCTGTTTCGCGACCTAGTTTTCCTTTATCAATATATTCTGTTTTTAGTAGTTCAGCTAATTTTTTATATTCTTCTGAACCAGTTGCCTCTGCTTTAGCAACAGTAATATTGTAAGCAGTTGTTATTCCTACAACATCAAGAATTGCAAATGGACCTAATGGAGCCCCAGTACCAATCATCCATGTTTTGTCAATTGTTTCTGGATCAGATACTTCTTTTAATAATAACATTTGAGCGGCATCTAATAGTGGAACTAATAAAGAATTTAAAATATAACCTGGTTGTTCTTTATAAATTGGTAAGCCAACCATGCCAATTGCTTTAGCGAACTCTAAAATTTCATCAAAGTATTTCATATTTGTACCTGGATGTCTCATCACTTCAGCTGTATTATTTTTCCAAATTTCATTTGCAAAGTGAAGGGCTAAAAATTTCTCAGGCCGGCCCGTTGCGTCTGCAAATTGACTTGGTAATAAAGTTGAAGAGTTTGTAACGAATACGGTTTTTTCAGGAGCTACTTTGGCTAATTTTGTATAAAAATCTACTTTAATATCGACACGTTCAGGAATTGCTTCAATAACGAGGTCAGCATCTGTGACTGCCTTCCCTAAATCGCTATAGAATGATAAACGATCATAAGCGGCATCTACTTCTTCTTGTGAGGCCCCTAAATCTTCTTGATAACGAGGTTTTAATTTCAGTATTCTTTCTTTTGCTTGCTCTAGTGCTGCATCATTTATATCATAAATTGAAACATTAAACCCTTTGAATGCTGTTTGATATGCGATTTGGCTACCTAAAACTCCACTTCCAGCAACTGTTATATTTCTGTAATTCATAAACATTCCTCTCTTTCGTTAGCTCTTTTTTGAAAAACGATAATGAATCTTTTATGGTGTGAAAATACTCACAATAATAGTTATCAAAATTCGACATCTATTGACTCTATTTTACAATGTTCGTAAAATGCTTGTCCAACAATTAGCCTTAAGGAGCCGGCTTCTCAAAGATTATTGCTTTTAAAAATTTATTGTGGTCGATTTTGGTAGTGACTTCAAGGTTTTGATTATTCGAGGAAGCGCTGGCTTAAGGAGATGCCCATAGATATGCGACCTACTTAGTGAAGAACAACAGCTCTAATTAATATATACGAATTTGAAACTTTTTATGATGAAAGTCGTATTCTAAGTTATAATGAATGATACTTTTTCTTTATAAAGGGGAGATTCGGATGAACTCACAACGTCCAAAAATAAAACTTCCAAAAACAAAGAGTGAATGGATATTTGATAGTATCGGCTACACGACATATATTGCTTCCATCGTTTTTCTTATAGGTATATGGGGGCGCCTACCGGATAAAGTTCCAGCACATTACAATTTAGCGGGGGAAATTGATCGTTGGGGTTCAAAGTGGGAACTGCTTATATTACCAATTATTGGTGGATTAACACTTATTTTTATGCAAATTCTAGAAAATTACCCGGAAATTCATAATTACCCGAGTCGCTTGAATGAGGAAAATGCTGCACAATTTTATTTAATTAGCCGAAAAATGTTAAATCAATTAAAGAATGTCTGTCTACTAACCTTTTCAGCCTTATTATTTGAAAGTGTACTAATTGCTTTAAAATGGTGGGAAAGATCTGGCATTTGGTTTTTACCAGTTATTGTCATAGCTGCTATGTTACCATTAATTGTAGGCGTTATTAGGCAGAGGAAGATAAAATAAGTATTTATAATATGTAAAATGAGGCTGGGACATAACTAGCCAAAAGTAGTATATAAAAAGGTTCCAGGCAATAAAAAATTTGCTTGGAACCTTTTTTGTGGGGTTTTTCCATTTCTCGTCACTATTTTACCGCTGATGGCGGTGACTTTTCTCATATTCACCGCCATCAACGCAAAGGCTAATTCATTTTTCACTTTCTGTTTTCCTCTGACGGAAAAACGAGTGAAACCTAAATTAGCCTTCAGAAAACCGAACGCTGGTTCTACATCAATTTTACGTTTTCCGTAAATTTCACCAGTTTTCTCGTCTGAAAGCTTCGTACGTACATATTCTTTTTGGGACTCCCACTTTTCATTTATGTAGACTTTTCGGTTGTTCCCTTCTTTTGCTTTCGTGCATAAATCGCGGAGTGGACAATCCGAACAGTCCTCACACTCGTACACTTTAAATTCACGGGTGAATCCGTACCTGTCTGTTCGTTTGGAATGATGGCTAAATCGTACTTTCCGACCATTTGGGCACAGAAAAGTATCTTCGTCCTCATTATATTCCCAATTATCTACATGAAAAGCGTTGTCCTTATGCTTCTTTTTCTTCTCCTTTCGATATTGATTGTATGTAATAAGTGGCGTTCGATTTCGATTCTCGATGATATCTTCATAATTCTGTTCGCTACCATATCCTGCATCCGCGACAATGAATTCCGGAAGCTCGAAAAAGTTTTCTTCAATCGTGTCGAGAAAAGGAATTAAAGTGCGTGTATCGGTCGGGTTTGGGAAAACATCGTAAGCGAGCACATATTGACCTTCCGTCGCAATTTGGACATTGTAACCAGCTTTCAATTGACCGTTCTTCATGTAGTCGTCCTTCATGCGCATAAACGTCGCATCTGGGTCCGTCTTTGAGTAACTATTGCGATCACCGAAAATCTCCATATCGTTTTGATACTTTTGTTTGCGAGTAATGAAATCCATCCATTGCTTCCGAGATTGTATGGGTAATTTGCGTTCGGAACGGAGCTTTTTCCGTTCACTCCCAACTTCAGATACTTCAATCTTTTTATTATATTCCTCGATTTTCTCGTCTAACTTTTCGACTACTTCTTCCATTTCTTTGACGGAAAGTTCCTCTTCCTTTTCTCGCTCTATTGCTGGGATGATCTCCTTCTCTAGCAGCTCATCATACAGTTGATTGGACTTTTCGATTAGCTTATCACTATATCTTTCAATGGACTTCCGCCATACAAAGGTGAACTTATTTGCGTTTGCTTCAATTTTTGTACCATCAATAAAAATGGCTTCCTCTTCAATCAATTCCTTTTCCACGAGCTGATTTCGGAACTGGACAAAGCATTCACGTAGGATGTTTTCAATGAGTGGATTAGAACGGAAGCGATTGATGGTGCGATAGCTAGGTTCATGTCCTTGAGCCAGCCACATCATGCGGATACTATCCTGTAATAAAGCTTCTATTTTACGGCCGGAAAACACGGATTGCGTATATCCACACAAAATGACTTTCAACATCATACGAGGATGATACGCGGGACGGCCGGTTTGTCGTATGAAGTCCTCGAAAGCTTCTTCGGGAATACTCTCGACAAGATCATTGATCGCAAAAGCAATATCGTTTTCTTTCAACTTAATTTCTAAATTTAGCGGTAAAACTACTTGATTCATGTTATAATGTTTAAACATAAGGGCACCTCCAAAATTATTGTTTNAAAAGAGGCTGGGACATAACTAGCCAAAAGTAGTATATAAAAAGGTTCCAGGCAATAAAAAATTTGCTTGGAACCTTTTTTGTGGGGTTTTTCCATTTCTCGTCACTATTTTACCGCTGATGGCGGTGACTTTTCTCATATTCACCGCCATCAACGCAAAGGCTAATTCATTTTTCACTTTCTGTTTTCCTCTGACGGAAAAACGAGTGAAACCTAAATTAGCCTTCAGAAAACCGAACGCTGGTTCTACATCAATTTTACGTTTTCCGTAAATTTCACCAGTTTTCTCGTCTGAAAGCTTCGTACGTACATATTCTTTTTGGGACTCCCACTTTTCATTCATGTAGACTTTTCGGTTGTTCCCTTCTTTTGCTTTCGTGCATAAATCGCGGAGTGGACAATCCGAACAGTCCTCACACTCGTACACTTTAAATTCACGGGTGAATCCGTACCTGTCTGTTCGTTTGGAATGATGGCTAAATCGTACTTTCCGACCATTTGGGCACAGAAAAGTATCTTCGTCCTCATTATATTCCCAATTATCTACATGAAAAGCGTTGTCCTTATGCTTCTTTTTCTTCTCCTTTCGATATTGATTGTATGTAATAAGTGGCGTTCGATTTCAATTCTCGATGATATCTTCATAATTCTGTTCGCTACCATATCCTGCATCCGCGACAATGAATTCCGGAAGCTCGAAAAAGTTTTCTTCAATCGTGTAGAGAAAAGGAATTAAAGTGCGTGTATCGGTCGGGTTTGGGAAAACATCGTAAGCGAGCACATATTGACCTTCCGTCGCAATTTGGACATTGTAACCAGCTTTCAATTGACCGTTCTTCATGTAGTCGTCCTTCATGCGCATAAACGTCGCATCTGGGTCCGTCTTTGAGTAACTATTGCGATCACCGAAAATCTCCATATCGTTTTGATACTTTTGTTTGCGAGTAATGTAATCCATCCATTGCTTCCGAGATTGTATGGGTAATTTGCGTTCGGAACGGAGCTTTTTCCGTTCACTCCCAACTTCAGATACTTCAATCTTTTTATTATATTCCTCGATTTTCTCGTCTAACTTTTCGACTACTTCTTCCATTTCTTTGACGGAAAGTTCCTCTTCCTTTTCTCGCTCTATTGCTGGGATGATCTCCTTCTCTAGCAGCTCATCATACAGTTGATTGGACTTTTCAATTAGCTTATCACTATATCTTTCAATGGACTTCCGCCATACAAAGGTGAACTTATTTGCGTTTGCTTCAATTTTTGTACCATCAATAAAAATGGCTTCCTCTTCAATCAATTCCTTTTCCACGAGCTGATTTCGGAACTGGACAAAGCATTCACGTAGGATGTTTTCAATGAGTGGATTAGAACGGAAGCGATTGATGGTNGAGGCTGGGACATAACTAGCCAAAAGTAGTATATAAAAAGGTTCCAGGCAATAAAAAATTTGCTTGGAACCTTTTTTGTGGGGTTTTTCCATTTCTCGTCACTATTTTACCGCTGATGGCGGTGACTTTTCTCATATTCACCGCCATCAACGCAAAGGCTAATTCATTTTTCACTTTCTGTTTTCCTCTGACGGAAAAACGAGTGAAACCTAAATTAGCCTTCAGAAAACCGAACGCTGGTTCTACATCAATTTTACGTTTTCCGTAAATTTCACCAGTTTTCTCGTCTGAAAGCTTCGTACGTACATATTCTTTTTGGGACTCCCACTTTTCATTCATGTAGACTTTTCGGTTGTTCCCTTCTTTTGCTTTCGTGCATAAATCGCGGAGTGGACAATCCGAACAGTCCTCACACTCGTACACTTTAAATTCACGGGTGAATCCGTACCTGTCTGTTCGTTTGGAATGATGGCTAAATCGTACTTTCCGACCATTTGGGCACAGAAAAGTATCTTCGTCCTCATTATATTCCCAATTATCTACATGAAAAGCGTTGTCCTTATGCTTCTTTTTCTTCTCCTTTCGATATTGATTGTATGTAATAAGTGGCGTTCGATTTCGATTCTCGATGATATCTTCATAATTCTGTTCGCTACCATATCCTGCATCCGCGACAATGAATTCCGGAAGCTCGAAAAAGTTTTCTTCAATCGTGTCGAGAAAAGGAATTAAAGTGCGTGTATCGGTCGGGTTTGGGAAAACATCGTAAGCGAGCACATATTGACCTTCCGTCGCAATTTGGACATTGTAACCAGCTTTCAATTGACCGTTCTTCATGTAGTCGTCCTTCATGCGCATAAACGTCGCATCTGGGTCCGTCTTTGAGTAACTATTGCGATCACCGAAAATCTCCATATCGTTTTGATACTTTTGTTTGCGAGTAATGAAATCCATCCATTGCTTCCGAGATTGTATGGGTAATTTGCGTTCGGAACGGAGCTTTTTCCGTTCACTCCCAACTTCAGATACTTCAATCTTTTTATTATATTCCTCGATTTTCTCGTCTAACTTTTCGACTACTTCTTCCATTTCTTTGACGGAAAGTTCCTCTTCCTTTTCTCGCTCTATTGCTGGGATGATCTCCTTCTCTAGCAGCTCATCATACAGTTGATTGGACTTTTCAATTAGCTTATCACTATATCTTTCAATGGACTTCCGCCATACAAAGGTGAACTTATTTGCGTTTGCTTCAATTTTTGTACCATCAATAAAAATGGCTTCCTCTTCAATCAATTCCTTTTCCACGAGCTGATTTCGGAACTGGACAAAGCATTCACGTAGGATGTTTTCAATGAGTGGATTAGAACGGAAGCGATTGATGGTGCGATAGCTAGGTTCATGTCCTTGAGCTAGCCACATCATGCGGATACTATCCTGTAATAAAGCTTCTATTTTACGGCCGGAAAACACGGATTGCGTATATCCACACAAAATGACTTTCAACATCATACGAGGATGATACGCGGGACGGCCGGTTTGTCGTATGAAGTCCTCGAAAGCTTCTTCGGGAATACTCTCGACAAGATCATTGATCGCAAAAGCAATATCGTTTTCTTTCAACTTAATTTCTAAATTTAGCGGTAAAACTACTTGATTCATGTTATAATGTTTAAACATAAGGGCACCTCCAAAATTATTGTTTCGTCACTTTAATTTTATCAAAAGGTGCCCTTTTTGTTTACTAGAATTGTGACAAAAAAGGCGTTGGGTCTACACTTTTTAGTGTAAGCTCCAACGCCTTAATTTTTATTTTACTGGAGTTTTGTCCCAGTCTCATTTTTCTCTATATAAAGTAGCGGCAATAAGTGGGTCAGGGGCATGCAAAATTCCAGATACGACAGCGAGCCCAGCAAGTGATTTCCTTTTTAACGTTTCTACATTATGTAGATTAATCCCTCCAATTGCGACCGCTGGAATATGCACACTTGCTAGTATTGAATCTAACATTCCGTATGGTAAAATTTCTGCATCTTCTTTGGATTCGGTTGGAAAAACAGAACCTACACCGATATAATCCGCGCCATCTTTCTCTGCTTGAATCGCTTCTAATGGAGTACTAACTGAAACACCGATGACCATATTCGAAGCGATTTTTCTTACTGCTTGAAGCGGGATATCTTTTTGCCCAATATGGATACCGTCCGCTCCAACAGCTAATGCGATATCAACACGGTCATTGATAATAAGTGGAATATTGTATTGATCTAGTAACTTTTTAAGTTTTATCGCCTTTTCGTAAAATGTTTTACCATTTGCCTGTTTCTCTCTTAATTGAACAATCGTAACTCCACCTTTAATTGCTTCTTCCACTTTAAAAAGGAGTGTTTCAAACGGAATCAATTCGTCGGTAACGAGATAAAGACGGAGATCTAGTTTCATATAACAACCTCATTACTTTTACATATTTTTATGTTTTCATATAAGGATTGATCTGAAAAATTGGAAACTGTATTCATTACATTTTCTTTATACGTTCCTAAGCTTTTTTGTCCGTTACCGATTGTCTGTTTTGCCACTTCACCAGCAATACTCATGACAGAAGTGCCAGCAATAGCAGCTAATAAAAAATCTTTACTTATAGCCGCAAAGGAAGCAATCAATGCCGCACTCATACAACCTGTACCAGTAATCATTGTTAATAAACGATCCCCATTCATTAACTTGTACGTATTTGTTCCATCAGAAATAAAATCTGTTTCTCCACTTATTGCGACGACAGTATCCCATTTTTTTGCAGCATTTTCTGCCAGTCGATGCTTACTTTCACTCACTTCACCAGCGTCTACACCACGGGTTGTACTAGCTCCATTAAGAAGAGCATCGATTTCTGAAATGTTTCCTCGAATAATCGCAACATCAATCTGATGAATAAATTCTTGAATGACTTTTGTCCGATAAGGAGTCGCACCGGCACCGACTGGGTCAACGACAACGGGAATCCTGAGTTCATTAGCTCTATTCCCAGCAATTAGCATCGAATGAAAAGTATACTCATCAATTGTCCCGAAGTTAATGACAAGTGCATTTGCAAGACTAACCATATCCGCTACCTCATGTTTGCTAAATGCCATAACCGGTGAAGCACCAATTGCTAATGTTACATTTGCGCAATCGTTCATTGTCACAGTATTTGTTATTTGATGAATGAGTGGTTTTTTCTCTTGCACAGTTGTTAGTAGTTGTTTAAAACTTTCGCTGTTCATAGTAATTCACCCTTTCTAAGCAAATGTCATTGATTCAATTTCTGTTTGTCCTGATAAAAATGAATCAGGCTTGGAATCTATTTTACGTATGAATTTTATATAAAAGACTCTGCAGACCCAGCACGCTTGTAGATTTCATAAAAGTGATTCGTTGGCCCATGACCTTTCCCGATGTTCAAACTATGTTTAATCGCGATCTCAATGTACGCCTTTGCTCGTTGAACCGATTCATAAAGAGGATATCCTTTTGCTAAGTTTGCTGCTATTGCACTTGATAATGTACAGCCGGTTCCATGGGTGTTTTTTGTGTGAATTCTATTTCCTTTTAGCCAATAAAATCGGTTCCCATCAAAAAATAAATCATTTGGATCACCAGGTAGATGTCCACCTTTAAGTAGAACAGTTTTTGCACCAAGCTCCACCATTGTCATACATGCTTCCTTCATATCGGATTCTGTGATGATGGGGCGTTCAATTAACACTTCAGCTTCAGGAATGTTTGGTGTAATAACTGTTGCTAAAGGTATGACATCTTTCGTAAGGGATAAAATTGCATCATTCTCTAATAAGTGATGTCCTCCTTTTGAGACCATGACAGGATCTAAAATGAGATGACGAGGTTCATATTTTACGAGTGTCTCTGCAACTGTTTGAACAATTCGCGGATTTGATAACATCCCAATTTTGACCGCATCTACAGGCAGATCATCGAAAACGGCCTCTATTTGATCTTTAATTATGTTCGTATCGATGTTTTGTATAGAACGAACGTCAACTGTATTTTGTGCAGTAACAGCAGTAATGACAGACATGCCGAATACGCCATTTGCGGCAAAAGTCTTAAGATCAGCTTGTATTCCTGCACCACCACCTGAATCAGACCCCGCGATTGTTAGTGCTGTTTTCATGAACCATGTCACTCCAAACTTTATTTTTTTGTAACACTTTGATTAAGATATATCCAAAAAAGGCACCTACGAATGAGCTAACGATAAATGCTGGAATAAAGCCGAATAAAGTCGCGTCCTGGCCGAGAAATAGTACAGCAATAGGATAACAAGCCATTGCACCAAATATGCCGGTACCTATTACTTCTCCAGCAGCTGCAAAAAGTAATCTGTTTGTTTTTAAGTAAACGAAGGCAGCGAGAAATGCACCAATCATACTTCCAGGAAAGGCAAAAACACTCCCTGTGCTTAGCATATTTCGTAAGAGCGATGAAATAAAAGCTTGACTAACTGCATAACTAGGACCTAATAGGACGGCAGAGATTAAGTTCGCGAAATGTTGTACAGGGAAAATTTTCGCAAAGCCTACTGGAATATAAATTAGACTACTTGAAATAGTCGTCACAGCAGCAATAATCGCCGTAACAGTTATCTTCTGTGTTTTTTTCATTCGTCTCCTCCATTCCGCATTTATTTTTATAAGGGGGATATTTATAATGGCCAGTCTTCTTTTTTGTCGTTCATTTCCCAAAATAAATACTCGAATTTGGAAGTAACTTGGAAATGCTCTTCTAATCTATTTAATTCTCTATCTGTTTTTCCATCTGCCAATTCATCCATCAATTGAATGAGCCATTTTGCGCCTTCCCCGAACGTTTCTGAAGAGTATGTTTCTACCCACTGCCGATATGGGTTATCTCGTAAAGTCTCGCCGTACTTGAATTCAAGCAGTTTCCCAATTTCCCAATAATCCCAAGCACATGGCAATAAGCAGGCAACGAGCTCAGCAAGTGTTCCGTTTCCCGCCACTTTTAGCATATAGCTTGTATAAGCGAGGTTCATTGGCGTCGGCGTTGTCGTTTCCAATTCTTCACGAGTTATTCCAAATTCAGCAGCGTATTGTCGATGTAACTCCATCTCAAAATGAAGTGTATCGTGGAGGATGTTAGCAAATCTCTCCATTGTTACTAAATCATTTGCCTTTTGTGCACCGATTGCGAATAATTTCGCATACTCGATTAAATATACGTAGTCTTGCTTCATGTAATGGATAAACTTCCCTCTCTCTAATGTTCCATCCCCAATTCCAGTAACGAATGGATGTTCATGGTTTTTCCTCCAAATGGGTTGGACATTACGGTACAAACGGTCAGTAAATTTTTCTTTCATTTGAATTCCTCCTTAAATTGGGGACCAGACCTGAATTTGACATTGTAGGTTAATAAAAAAACCGCCTTCCGAATTGGAAAGCGGTCTTGTAAATTACAAATTGTAACGCAATGTAATTTAGCTAACCCACTTCCCTACGCTAGTACGAACTAGATCAGGTTCAAAGGGTACTTCTCAGCCAACTGGCGCCCCTAGTAGATTTGTTAAAATATTCATTTAACTACTTACAAGTTATCATAGAGGGTGGATGCTTACAATAGGATAAAGTTCATAGTTCGTCATACCCACACGAATCTTGATACCGGTCAATTTTAATACGTGAGATTTGTTATATAATAAACGTAAATAAGTCGATTCCATTTTTGTTGTGTCTTACGCTACAATCGTGGATAAATGAAAAAGGGGGAAAAATGATGGATCACCAACATTCCTGTCATCACCATGCAGCTTGTATACGTTTAGTACCAATCTTCAACCATTTAGAGGACGGGCAAATGGATGAAATTGCCAAGTCAGCAAAAACAATGGACTTGAAGAAGGGTGAAATGTTATTCCATGCAGGTGATGAAGACGATACGTTATATATTGTCAACCGTGGAAAAATTCGTGTGTATCGTTTATCAGATACCGGAAAGGAGCAATTAGTTCGGTTCTTGAATCCCGGTGATTTCACAGGGGAATGGGCGCTTTTTCATCCTGGAGAAGTGCATGAAAATTATGCAGAAGCGGTTGTCAATACATCGGTTTGCTTAATCAAACAAACGGATCTCCAAAAACATATGGTTGAACATCCGCAAATTGCATTGAAAATCATTTCAGAAATGTCCGAGCGATTAAGAGATTCTGAAAAACAAACGATGCAAGTGGCAATTGAAAAGGTTGAATCGCGGATTATTTCGTTTCTTGCAGATTGTGTCGAAAAGGATGCGGGGGAAAGCCCAATTATTACATTACCAATGGCAAAGAAAGATTTAGCCTCCTATTTAGGAACGACACCAGAGTCAATAAGTAGAAAGTTCACGGAGCTTGAAAAACGAGGATTAATTGAGCAGCTACCAAGAAGACAAATCAAAATTAATGATCTTGACGAGCTTTTGCTATATGCGGATTAATTTTTTAAAACGTAAATTGGAAAGTCGTTATATTAATCAGTCCTTAAGTGTAACCTTAAGGACTGTTTTGATAAGCAATTTGTATAGATTGTTTGTAACCTGGGGGCATGTTTATCCTATCTACATCTTTTAAGGAAAACCATTGATACTCTAGATGTTCTTCACTAATACGAATATTTGTATTTTTGTCTAAATGACATAAATAAGTGACAATAAATACGAACTTATTTGGGAGAACTTCATAGACCCATGTATTAAGTATTTTTCCTAATACACATGTTAGCCCTAGCTCCTCTTGAACTTCTCTTATGACACAGTCCTCTGGGGTTTCGTGTTTCTCTAACCTTCCGCCGGGTAGTTCCCATTCCATTCGTTCATTTTGTAGAAGTAAAATGTGCTTGTTTTGTATAATAACTCCTTTTATCGAAACTGGGAATAAAATATCCATGAGATTACCTCCATTTCAATCATCGGGAAAGTTCTTTATAGGTGTTTACAATTCTTCTATATGCTTCTATTAACATGATTGCATCCATATTGTAAGTTACTGAATTAAATCCGAGTTCAAAGTTTTTCTTTATATCCGCTTCTGCTCCAGTGTAAATAAAGGAAAACTTACCGAATTTTTTACATGTATGAAGTACCTTTTCAATCGCACGTTTAACCTCACAATCATCAAATTGTCCTGGTTTTCCTAAGGCAGCAGATAAATCGTACGGGCCTACAAAAATCCCATCTACTCCTTCAAGTGAGACAATTTCTTCAATATTTTCCAAGCATCCACGCGTTTCACATTGAGGAATTAATAAAGTTTCATTATTGCTCATCTGAAAGTAGTGATCTAGCCCTTGAGTCGCGTAATCGGTATACCAGAACGAGCTTCCACTTGTCGGCGCAATGCCTCGCTCTCCAGTAGGATAATATTTCCCATGTTGAATGATTTTTTTTACTTCTTCAACCGTTTGTACGTTCGGAATGATTAGCCCCATGGCACCGATATCAAGCATACTTAAAATGGAATGACGCTCACTGTTTTTTACCCGAACAAGTGGGGTGACGCCAACTAATTTTGCTGAACGTACATAAGATTGCACACTTTCTATTTGAAAAGGGCTGTGTTCGGTATCGATGATGACATAGTCAAGTTCGGCTAAACCTAAACATTCAACAGCAGCGGCACTTCCAATCGCGTGAAAGGTACCTAAAGTTTTCTCGCCACGAATCATTTTTTCCTTTAGTTTATTTTTCAAAGTATCTACCCCTTATACGTTTAGTAATAGTAGAAATAATTATCCCATATTTTAGATTATTTTTAAAATAAAAATTTAGAGGTTCTAAAGGAATCTCTCCATACTTGATAGTAGTCAATTCTTTTCTTCGCAACTTTTTATATTATAAAGACACAAGGTAAGACAAATAAAAAATGGAGGGGTAAAAATGGTCCGTATCATTAATCAACATAAAAATCATATAACACTTCTTTCAGGAATACTTATTGTAGCTGGATTAATCATGAAGGGAATGCATTTTGAAGCTTGGACAAGTGGTTTTCTTATTGCAGCCACACTAATTGCAATTGTCCCGATTGGAATTAAAGCGTGGCAAGCAATGATGATGAAAACATTTAGTATCGAGTTACTCGTTACGATTGCTGTTATTGGCGCCTTCTTTATACAAGAATATGTCGAATCTGCTGTTGTTACATTTCTTTTCCTATTCGGTGCCTATTTAGAGGCGCGCACATTAGAAAAAACACGGTCTTCTTTAAAAGAACTTTTCGATTTAGCACCACAAGAAGCAATTTTACTTCACAAAGATGGAACGAGAGAGAATATTGATGTTGATTTTGTAGAGGAAGGAAATCGTCTTGTCGTTCTTCCGGGTGGGAAAATTCCAGTCGATGGCGTAATTGTTAAAGGACAAGCGTCAGTAAATGAGGCAGCCATTACAGGAGAATCTGTTCCGGTAAATAAAGCCATCGATGATAAAGTTTTTAGCGGGTCGATCCTCGATAACGGGTATATTGAAATCATTGCGGAAAAGGTCGGTGAGGATACAACCTTTGCGAAAATTATTGAACTTGTTGAAGAGGCACAGGAATCAAAATCAAAGGCTGAACGTTTCCTCGACCGGTTTGCAAACATATACACACCAGCTGTTGTAATTTTATCGTTATTCGTTTACATTTTCACCCGTGATCTACATTTAGCGATTACGTTTCTTGTCATTGCTTGTCCAGGAGCACTTGTCATCGGAGCACCTGTTTCAGCTGTTGCTGGTATTGGGAATGGAGCGAAACATGGGGTCCTTATTAAAGGCGGCGATATTATGGAACGTTTTGCAAAAGTTGACACACTTGTATTTGATAAAACTGGGACACTTACAAAAGGAAGACCAGAAGTCACTGATTTTCATAACTTCTCTTCACTTTCAAATGAACGTTTACTAGGAGTAATTGCAAAGGCTGAAACAATTTCGGAGCATCATTTAGGCCGGACAATTGTAAAAGAGGCGGAAAATGAAGGGATTGATTTAACTAACTATACAATTCATGAAAGTGAAGCAATTAAAGGAAATGGTATTACAGCAAAAGTAGATCAAGATTCCATTGTTGCAGGGAATCGAAAGTTAATGAGAGCTATGGGTATTCAAATAAATAACGAAGCGGAACGGTATGCGATAGATCGGGAAAAAGAAGGGAATACAGCAATCTTTGTCGCTCTGAATGGAGAACTTGCAGCAATCATTTCAATTGCTGACCAAATCCGTGATGATGCGAAAGTGGCGTTACAAGATATGCGTGAACGTGGCGTAAAACGAATCGTCATGTTAACAGGAGACAATCGCCATACCGCAGAAGCAGTAGCAAATCAATTAGGTATTGATGAATTTCATGCAGAACTCTTACCAAATGAAAAGGTAGAATATGTTAAAAAGTTGAAAGCTGAGGGAGCGGTTGTTGCGATGGCTGGCGATGGAATTAACGATGCACCGGCAATTGCGACTGCAGATATTGGTCTAGCCATGGGTGAAGGTGGAACGGATGTATCGATGGAAACTGCCGATGTCGTATTAATGGCAGATAGATTATCTCAATATGCTCATGCATTTGCACTATCAAAAGCGACAATTGGAAACATGCGACAAAATATTTTCATTGCATTAGCGGTTGTCGTCATCTTATTAATCGGGGTCTTAGCTGGTCAAGTCCATTTAGCAGGTGGCATGTTTATTCATGAAGGTAGTGTGTTGGTTGTTATTTTAAATGCGATGCGATTAATTGGTTTTAAAACAAAGATTGCCAGTCTAGTCGCAACAACAAATCAACATTTAAAAGAAAAACTAGCGATGTAATAGAGAAACTTACGATGTAAAGAACGAAACTTGATTCCCGTCAATTAAATAACTAGAAAAATCATTTAAACTAAAGATAGAAAAACAAAGGAGGAAGAAAACATGAGTAAAGCGGTTATGCAATTAGAAACATTAACGTGTCCGACATGTATGAAAAAAATAGAAGGTACTTTAGGAAAAACAGAAGGCGTAGAAAAAGCAAAAGTTCTTTTTAACACAAGTAAAGCAAAAGTAGAATTTGATGAAACAAAAGTGAGTGCCGATCAATTAAAACAAAAAATTGAAAAACTCGGCTATGAAGTAAAAAATGTAAAAACGATGTAATGGACGTGGAGCCTATAGGGATATAACCTATAGGTTGTTTTTTTCTAAAGGAAAGTATAGATGCTTCAACACTTCTTACCTAAGCATAGGGAAAACAGTATCGCGGGCGATTTCTAACCCCATACATTTAATAGATAATTTAAAAGTGGAGGCAGCGGTAGCGTGGTGTTGTAATTAATTTGCTAATTTGAAATCACCATTCCTATCATATAAAATTAAATAGTGAAATTACAGGGGAGATAGGTGAATAATTTGGCTGAGTTTACACATTTTAATGAACATGGTCGAGCAAAAATGGTCGATATATCAGATAAAGGAAAAACATCTAGAAGAGCAGTCGCAATCTCAAGTATTACAATGAGTGATGAAGTGTACGAAAATATTACAGAAATGAAAAACAAAAAGGGAGATGTATTAGCGGTTGCACAAGTAGCAGGGATTATGGGAGCAAAACAAACTTCTACCATTATACCGATGTGCCATCCTATTCCTATTACAGGTGTTGACCTTTCTTTTGAATGGGAAACATTAGAAGAAGGCCAATATAAATTAGTTATTCAAGCAGAAGTAAAAACAGTTGGAAGTACAGGGGTAGAAATGGAGGCACTCACTGCTGCATCTGTTACCGCTCTCACAATTTACGACATGTGTAAAGCGGTTGATAAAGCGATGGTAATTGGTCCTACATATTTATTGGAAAAAAGCGGTGGGAAAAGTGGAGACTTTGTAAGAGAGGTTCACTTGTAATCTGGGGAATCCGTTCCTAATAGGAGCGGTTTTTTTGGGGTATTAGGAAAGTATAAATTTTTTAATTTCTACTTTCCTATACGTATAAGAGCACAAGGAAGGCTTGGGTAACATTATATCGCAGCCGAAAAAAGGACGTTGCACTAGTGTAGATGCCCGATTTCTGATGAAAAAAGGGGGGGAGGTTACGAAGAGCGGTTGTAGACGCCCGATTTAGGGTAAAAAGGCTTAAAAAGGTCCTCTAGAATGGTTCTAGACGCCCGAAACGCGGTGAAAAAGGTTGAAAAGGTCATCTAGAAGAGTTGTAGACGCCCGAAACGTGGTAAAAAAGCATGAAAAGGTCATCTAGAATGGTTCTAGACGCCCGAATTGCGGTGAAAAAGGTTGAAAAGGTCCTCTAGAGCGGTTGTAGACGCCCGAATTGCGGTGAAAAAGGTTGAAAAGGTCCTCTAGAAGAGTTGTAGACGCCCGAAACGTGGTAAAAAAGGTTGAAAAGGTCCTCTAGAAGAGTTGTAGACGCCCGAATTGCGGTGAAAAAGGTTGAAAAGGTCATCTAGAAGAGTTGTAGACGCCCGAAACGTGGTAAAAAAGCATGAAAAGGTCCTCTAGAATGGTTCTAGACGCCCGAAACGTGGTAAAAAGGCATGAAAAGGTCCTCTAGAAGAGTTGTAGACGCCCGAATTGCGGTGAAAAAGGTTGAAAAGGTCATCTAGAAGAGTTGTAGATGCCCGAATTGTGGTGAAAAAGCTTGAAAAGGTCCTCTAGAAGAGTTCTAGACGCCCGAATCGATGCGAAAAGGGAAGAAAAGGTCCTCTAGATCCGGTAGAACGCCAAACTTATGGCCAATCGAATTGAAAAGGTCATTTACCCTCTATAAAAATCGTAAACCTAAGCCAATCACACAACAAAAAACGGACAAGTCCATTCATACGAGGCTTGTCAATTGTGTTATTCATATAAGCGAATTCGAATTTCACTTTTAGAATCAAAGATATTTACTTTTGATCTGAGATAAGCAAGTACAAAATTCAGATCCCCTCTAAATATGAGCAAGAAATTAGGTTGATGTGTCCAATAAAATTGGCCTAAAGGACGAAACAACTGCAAAATCAGATTAAACTGTAAAAAAGATGACTGGTTGGACTCATTCCCTCCAAACCAACAAAAATAATTGAGGCACTAACGAACATTCCACTTATCGCCCCGCTCTTGTAAAATTCGTAAATCCCAATAAAACAAATGAAAATAAAATACTAATAATGACGTAATACCAAGCACTCGACAAATCTCCGGACTCAATCGAGAAAAAAATAGCTGTTGGAATTGTCTGTGTATGGCCAGGAATATTTCCGGCGAACATTAAAGTAGCTCCAAATTCCCCGAACGCTCGAGTAAAGCTCAGTACAATACCCGAAAGAATTGCTCGAAAGGACAATGGAATATATTGCCATAAGAGTAATTGCCAGTTGGAAGCTCCGTCGACCTTAGCAGCGTCAATAATTGCATGATCAACAGAGAGAAATCCAGTCTTAATTGATTGGTACATTAAAGGAAAGGCAATTACAGATGATGCAATGACCGCAGCCGGTACGGTGAAGATAATCGTTGTCCCAGTTAGCCATTCAATGATGGTGCCAATCGGACTGTTCTTACCAAAAACAATAATTAATAAAAACCCAATGACCGTTGGAGGGAGGACAAGTGGTAAAAATATGACTGTCTCGATTATCTGCTTTCCTTTAAAATTTTTTCCAATTAACCATCTTACTGCTAATATACTAGTGATGAGCGTGCTAACTGTTGCGAGTGTTGCAACGAAAAAAGATAATTGGATCGGGTACCAAGAAAATCCCATAAAAATCACCTATTCCATGTCTGGTTCTGCCGAGAAAAATGCTCTATGTAGTCAACCGAATTCGTCTCAAAAGAATGAATCAACAAGTTTTTCAAGGAACTAACTTTCCTGTTAACTCCATCATGTACGTTCAAAAGAATGAATCAGCAAGTTTTTCAAGGAACTAACTTCCCTGTTCATTCAATCATGTATGTCCTTAAAACCATATTTCATAAAGAGTTCCATATTCTGTACGCTTGTTACATAGCTAAAAAAGCTCCCAACTGCTTCTTTTTTTTCTTCATCACGATGATGATCAATAATACCTAGATAGTATCGAATAGGTGTGTGATAGGAGGAATCAATTTCTTCTACTAGCTGGATTTTGTCTTCTTGAATCATATCACTCCTATAAACAAAACCGGCATCTACACTACCTTCTTTTACAAAGGTTAATACTTGTCGCACGTCTTTAGTGAATACAATGTGGTCATGTAATTTTCCCCATAATCCTCCAGTTTCTAAGGCTTGTTTTGCATAAGTTCCAGCTGGGACGGCGTCGGGTGTACCGATTGCTATTTTTCCGTCTAGTCCTTCTAAATCGGATAAAGATTCAATATCCCCGTTTTCAGGCTTAATTAAAACTAATTGATTTTGTAAAATTGCTTTTCCTTCAGTAATAACACCTTTTTCATTTAACAACTGATAATCGCTTTCTGAGGCTGATAAAAATAAGTCAATGGGTGCCCCTTGCTCAATTTGTTTTCTTAATGTTCCACTGCCACCAAAATTATAGTTAACTTGAATGTTGGGGTTCGTTTTCTCGAAATTTTTCTTTAATTCTAGTAAACTATCGGTCATACTTGCTGCAGCAGAAACAGTAATATCGACTTTTTCCTCTTTGTCCTTTATCTCAGGCCGATTACAAGCAGTTAAAAATATCATTACCAAAACGACTATATAAATTTTTTTATTCAATATCTTTTCCTCGTTCTGGTAAGTCTTTATGAATTTCTTTAACGAGATGTTTGATTTCAGGCAAAATTAATTTCTCCATTGCTAATTTTACAGCTCCGGTTGAACCAGGAATAGAGAAAACGACACGATTATTGGCAACACCAGCTATCGCGCGTGATAAAATAGTAGCGGAACCAATGTCGTGTTTATAACTTAAATAGCGAAAAATTTCCCCAAAGCCAGGTAATTCCTTTTGTAGAAATGGTCGAACAGCCTCGATTGTTACATCTCGTTGTGAAATTCCTGTTCCTCCATTAAAAATTATCGCCTCTATATGATCTTGATGAATTGCGTTATGGAGTTTCGTCTGGATTAAATCGTAATCATCTTGAATAATTTCATATATGGCTATAGAGTGGTTTTCACTTTTTAAAAGCTCAATAATTGCTTGTCCGCTTTTATCCGTATTCTTGTTCCGAGTATCACTAACCGTAATAACTGCACAAGTAACTGGTTTTATCATTCCTTTATGGTGACAGTGACCCATTTGATTTCCTCCAATCGTAAGTACAAATATTTACTATGTGATTTTTCCAATAAATTCACTATAATCGTAAAGTGAAATATCTACTATATTGGTAATTCTTTCATTAAATTTTCTACAATTGTTAAGCTACAATGTCTGTCATTTCGGCAGTTACCGTCACATACATTTTCATTATCTCTTTGATCAACGTTACGTTCACAAAAATTCCTCTTGATAGAAATTTTGGATAGGATGATGTACATACTTTACGTAGTCACTTTTTCGATTAATATTAATGAAAGAATGCTCCGAATGCAGTGGAATATACATCACACGCTTATTCTCAAGTAACCGATGGACAGATCGCTTTCCATTCGTAAGCATTTGCTGTATATCTTCTTTTAGCCTGTATCGATAAAGCGCTAGAAGTGGCTGCTTTTTTTCAGCAACAATAGGGATAATTGCATCGACATTTGAATTCGTATATGGAACAAGCTGTTGAAAAATCACGCTCTCAATAAATGGAACATCAATGGGGGTAACCATATACCAATCAGCCTTTTGAAAATGCATGGCTGTATAAATACCGGCGAGAGGACCTTGGCCTTGATATTCGGTTGTGTCATTTATAATTGTTATGGCATTACTTTCAACTTCTTTAAAATTCCTATGTAATTCGGTATTCGTCACTATTACAATAGAAGAACTAAATGGTTTTATTGCTTCTATTGCATAACGGTAAAAAGGGATGCCGTCTCTCTTTGCAAAAGCTTTTGGAGAACCGAAACGACGTGATTGTCCGCCTGCTAAAACTACACCTTGGATTTTTGCCATAATCATTTCCTCGATTCCTATATAATTTCTACTATGACAATATTGTTAACATCCCGACAAAATTTTATAGTTGTGATACAATTAATTTATTATGAGCAAAAAGTTAGGGGGGTAACTTTTGCAAAATATCCTTTATAAAAAAGAACTTCTATCCGATGAATTACGAAGATTGCTAGATAAAATTGGTACGAATCGAGCGACACATTCAGATACGTATTTATTTCATCAAGGTATGGATGCCAAGGAAGTTTATCTTGTGAAAAAAGGCTTAATCCAAATCAGCATGCTCTCTTCTGAAGGGGAAGAGTTAATGCTCCGAATGTGTAAAACAGATGATATTGTAGGTGAATTGACGCTCTTCTGTGATGAACCGAAATATTTACTAAATGCTAAAGTTATAGAAGCAGGAGAAGTGCTTGTTATAAATATTGATACGCTGCAAAAAGAACTAATGGTTAATCACTCTTTATCAATAGAAATGATGAAATGGGTAAGTAATCATATGCGTAAATTCCAATCGAAGTTACGGGATTTACTTCTTAATGGTAAAAAAGGCGCTTTTTATTCAACATTAATTCGGTTATCTAATAGTTATGGCATTAAGACAGATGATGGAATACGAATCGATATGGTGTTTACAAATCATGAGCTTGCCAAGTTTTGTGGTGCGACTCGTGAATACGTAAACCGCATGCTTAGTGAACTACGCAAAAAGAATATCGTTTCTACGGATTCTTCAGGGAAAATACTTATTAAAGATTTACACTATCTGAAAATGAAGAACCGTTGTGAAAACTGTCCTATAGAAGTTTGTAATATTGATTAAATAGGCAGAAAATTGCTCGCTGGAACACATAGTTTAACAGAAAGATACCTAGTGGATGAGGCCACAGAAAAACAACTTAAAATAATTTTACTTACCATATGAAGTTGGATTGATCGGTTAAAACAACGATATGTTGTGGTTTAGAAATAACTTTACTGAAACTTTTGGACTTTTTCAGTGGCCTCCTAGTGGATAGGTGTCTTTTGTTCTTAAAAAATTCTTTCATGTTAAAAGTTACAACGAATCAAGTATGTCACTCTTTATAAAATTTGACCGATAACATACTGGCATAAATCATCTAATTCATTACGAGTAAAGAGAGGGGCAGCAATTGGTAATCTCCCTTTCATGTCAAACAGAGTCATAACGGCTCTTATATTTGTCAATTGTTTTATTAAATCAAGATCGCTTTCTTCCTTTAGTAAAACAATTTTCGGGTAGTTCTCCCTTTTAAACCCTTCAACAATTAAAACTTCCGTATCAAATAATTCATAAAGAGAAATGAGCTGAGCGAGTTGCCAATCTTTCTTATTACATAGTTGTAATAAATTTTCCCCGGCAACTCCAGCTATAATTGCTCCTGATTTGAAATGATTTCCGCTATCAGTATGTGATATTCCTTCAAAGTCACCACCATGTCCGTGGTGTTTTATAGAAGCAACGCGAATACCAAGGGACGCTATTTTACTAATTAAATGACTCGTTACCGTTGTCTTTCCACTGTTTTTATAGCCAACTACTTGAATAATTTTCATTTAGCAAACTCCAATCATCCGCCACTAACGGGAGGAATGAGGGCAACCGTATCTCCTGAGCGAATTCTATCACTATCGATTGCGTACTCTTCATTTATTGCAACCATTACAGATCCCATCATAGAAGGATGATATGTTTCTATTAACAGATTTTTTAATTCTTTTACACTAATTTCAGACATATCAAAGGTAAGTTCAGTTTGTCCGATTTCATCTTGTAAGTGGGCAAAAAGTAAAATTTTAATCATTTTTCTCACCATCCAAATTTGGTTTTCCGGTTGGGTATGCTATATTCTCGGACTGATCTCCAATCCATGTCTCACCATTTTCCCAATGTTCCTTTTTCCATATTGGTACCATTTGTTTAATCCGTTCAATGGTATACTCGTTTGCCTCATAGGCGGCTTTTCGATGGGGGGATGAAACAGCAATACAAACAGCAATATCTGAAATATTTAAACGACCAATTCGGTGGGTAATTGCAATTTGAGTACCTGGCCAGTTTGTTTGAACTTCATTGCCAATCGTTTGTAACATTTTTTCAGCCATTGGAACGTAAGCTTGGTATTCCAAATATCGTGTTCGTTTTCCTTTTGTCCATTCGCGAACAGTGCCAGTAAAGGTAGTAATCGCTCCCGCATTACGACATGCTACTTTTTTCATTAAATCTTCTACGACAATGGGCTCATTTACAATTTCAAATCGTTTCTCTGACATGATTAAACTCCTTTATACCATCTTGATTCTCTAATAACATTACCCGAATCGCCATTCCTTCTGTATACCCTCTCGTTCCTCCAGGTAAATAGATTAATATATTTGCTTCGGCCAAAGAAGAGACAACACCAGATTTATCAAGACCAACTGGATAGGCTATTAGTTTCCCATGCTCAAAAGATAAGCGACCTCGAACAAACCGGTCAAATGGATTTGGTTTAGGGAAGTCTCTGCCTAAATAAGCAATGGACTGTGATACAAACGGCGATGCACTATGTAAAAATGCACGAATAATCGGGCGAGTAAACAATTCAAAACCAACATAACAAGCAGACGGATTTCCAGACAAACCAAATAAGAGCTTTCCATTTAAAGCAGCGACCGTTGTAACGCTACCAGGTCGCATACCAACTTTATTAAATAATACTTCAGCACCTAGTTTTTTATATATGTCAGGTAAATAGTCATAATCACCGACAGACACGCCCCCTGTAGTAATTAAGAAGTCGACTTTGTTTAATGCATCTTTTACTTTGTTAAAACATGTATCAAAATCATCACTAAATTGTCCAAAATAAATTGGTTCACCACCAGCTCGTTCTACTTGTGAGGCGACCATAAAGGCATTACTGTTTCGGATTTTTCCAGGTTGTAGTGGCTCATCAACTTCAAGTAGTTCACTTCCTGTTGCGATAATCCCAACGTTCGGCTTTGTACTTACTGGGACTTGTTTATAGCCAAATGTCGCTAATAAAGCTACGATGCCGGGATTTATAAACGAGCCTTTTGTTGCAAGAACCGTCCCTTTTTTCGTATCTTCACCAGCAAAAGAAATATTATCGCCTGGCTTCATCTTATGTTTTACGTGAATAAATGATTTCCCGTTTCTGTTTCGTTCCCGTACGAGTTCAAGCATAACGACAGCATTTGCCCCTTCAGGAATAGCGGCACCGGTCATAATTCTTACAGCTTCACCACGCTCGATCACTTTTGGATAAACACTTCCTGCACCAATTTCTCCAACGACTTCTAGTTGAATCGGGTTTGCGGATGAAGCAGTTTCTGTGTCGGCGGCATTTATAGCGAATCCATCATAAGGTGAGCGGTCGAAAAATGGAACATCATTCGTTGCAATTAAATCTTCACCTAGAAACTGCCCGTAACTTTCTTCAATAGGAATGGTGTAAATGGGTCCAGCTGTTTTATATGCCATCATCCGTCGAATGGCTTCTTCTACTTTGATGGGTGTTCGTTTCTCTAACATATAACTCCTCCTAACCTACGAGTTGATAAAAAATACTTTTAGCCTTTTCAATTGAGTTTGTGCCGTGGATTAATGCCCGTCCATCACGGAAAAATATGATACGATAATTTTTATATTCAATGGATAGTAAATAAGGGTTTGTTTTTACTGGACCGAGCTGTTGTAGACGTTTCTTCAATGTATCCATTTCAAATTTATAACGTGCCCGAATTTGAACCGTATTCCGCCCACAAAGAACCTCTGTTTTCGTTTGTGATTGATAAGCTAATGTAGGATATGTTGGTTCATTACCACAAGTTGGACAACTGCTCTTTTTTGCACGGGATATGTTAATCATTTGATACTGATTGTTCCATAAATCAAAAGTGACTAGTTTTGTTCGTAATGCAGTTCGATCTTCTACTAAAATCTTTAAAGCTTCAGCTGTTTGGTGAGCGGCAACCATTTGCACGGCTGGAGAGATAATTCCGACTGAGTCACAAGTGGCTCCCATGAATGGTGTTATGTCTAGTATACATTGAAGACAAGGAGAGTCACCCGGAATTATTGTATAGCTCATCCCGGTACTACCGACACAAGAACCCATTATCCAAGGAATACGAAATTTATGAGAAAGGTCATTTACAGTTAAACGGATATCAAAATTATCAGTGGCATCAATGATAAGGTCGACATTCGTTAAAAGTGGGGGAAGGTTTTCACTTGTTGCATCCATTACATATGTTTGAATGTTGACCGTTGAATTAATTTCTTGTAATCTATTTTTTGCTGCGATAGCCTTTGGAAGTTGTTCATGGTAATCATTTTCGGTAAATAGCGTTTGTCTTTGTAAATTGCTTTCTTCAACATAGTCACGGTCTACAATAGTTAGTTGTCCTACTCCTGCCCGAACGAGACTTTCAGCATTCGCAGTTCCTAAAGCCCCGCAGCCAATTAGTAAAATATGCTTTTTTCCAATTTTCTTTTGTCCGGCTTC
The DNA here is from genome assembly GCF_001244735.1 of Bacillus andreraoultii. Taxonomy (GTDB): domain Bacteria; phylum Bacillota; class Bacilli; order Bacillales; family Caldibacillaceae; genus Caldifermentibacillus; species Caldifermentibacillus andreraoultii. The sequence continues at coordinate 245,678 of NZ_LN868936.1, read as the reverse complement.
TCCAATTGGCAAAAATCGTATTTGCCGAGAATATCGTTCGGTCATACTGCTAGTTCCTTTCTATATAAAATTGTTCGCATTGTAATCGAATTGCTTATTAGCCACCAATATAAGACATTTCGATTTTTTTACGGTTTTTAGCTGTTTCCTCTGTCCGTTCATCTGAATATCTGTCTTGACGACTTCCCCAAATTTTTTTAATTGTTTCAGTAAGTTCTGTGTCACTTACACCGTTTCGAATCATTTCCTTTAGGTCAAATCCATTTGTTGCAAAAAGGCATGTGTATACTTTTCCATCTGCGGCAAGTCTTGCTCTTGTACAAGTAGAACAAAACGACTCAGATACAGATGTAATAAAACCAACTTCTGCATTCGATCCTTGGTAACGATAACGCTTAGCTACTTCGCCGATATAAGAAGGATTAATAGGTTCTAAACGGTATTGTTGTGATAAAATAGTATAGATTTCTTTCTTCGTAATGACATTTTTAAAATCCCAACCGTTTGTCGATCCAACATCCATAAATTCGATATATCTCAACGGAATTTCGTGTTTCATAAAGTAATCAGCCATTGGAACAATTTCCTGTTCATTTAACCCTTTTTTCACAACCATGTTTACTTTAATCTCAAGACCCAAATCTTTTGCTTTATGTATTCCTTTTAAAATATGGGTAGAAGAGACACCACTATCATTGATCTTTTTACATAAATTTTCATCTAGGGCATCTAGACTTGTGTTAATTCGCTTTAGACCAGCTGTTTTTAAATCATTTGCCATTTTCTCAAGAAGTACACCATTAGTTGTTAAACCAATATCTTCTAATCCGTCTATTTTTGTTAACCGTTCAATTAAGTGTGGTAAGTCTTTCCTTAATAATGGTTCACCACCAGTCAAGCGGATTTTTTTGACACCTAGCTTGACAAAAATTTTTGCGAGCCGCTCAATTTCTTCAAAACTTAATAACTGGTCTTTTGGCATAAATGCATAGTCTCGACCGAAAATTTCCTTTGGCATACAATAGGTGCAACGGAAATTACAACGGTCTGTTACTGAAATTCGCAAGTCGTGCATAGGCCGACCTAATTTATCTAATAACATCGTCATACGATGATCTCCTTTTATATAACTTCATATATTTTATTTTAGCGCTTAATAGATTTTCCTCTGTAAACTACATCACAACCGTTTCATTTGCATTCGTTTCGGTAATGAAATGGTGAAAATTAGTACGAATAAAACTTTCTTTCATAATTAGTTTATTGAGGATAAAATAAAGTATGAATATAATCGATAAATAGATGAAAGAAATGATTGGGCTGTGGAAGGGATTTGCGATATCTATTTTTGTGGAAAATAAAACGATTATACGGGTACAAAAAGTTTTTCAAGAGGATATACTTAGTGGAAGTGATATACGGGTAAGCTTCTTTATGGTATATTTGTGTAAACGGTTTCAATTAATAATATTTATCTACCAAATTAATTTCATCGTATTGAGAGGGATAAACACATGGTAAAAAGAATTGTTTGTTTTGGAGACTCAAATACTTGGGGATACAATGCAATCGATGACAGTCGATTTCCTGAGGGGGTACGTTGGACAAGCCTACTCGCTAATTTACTAGGAGATGAATTCCAAGTAGTGGAGGAAGGTTTATCAGGCAGAACGAGTGTTATCGATGATCCTTTATTTGAGGGACTTAATGGACTGAATTACATACATCCTTGCTTAATGAGTCATGTTCCTTTTGAATTAGTTATCATTATGCTTGGAACAAATGATACAAAGGAACGATTTAACTTAACTGCTTATAATATTGCTCAAGGTATAACAAGACTTGCGGTGAAAGCAAAAATGATTGCTACCAATAGTTGTGGCCCAAATTCTAAGGTACTTGTTATTGCTCCGCCGCCAATAGGAAAAGAATATATTCATTCGGAAGTAGGTAAATCAATGGGGCGAGGGTGTGACCGAAAATCTGAGGAATTCCCGGAATATTTAAATGACCTCCTTCAAGAACAGGCTATTCACTTTCTTAATACGAGAGGTCTTGTACCAATGAATACGATTGACTATATGCATTTAGATGAAACAGGTCACCGTATGTTAGTAGAGCTTGTTTATAGGAAAATAAAGGAAATTTTATAATGTTATGGAAATAAAGGCGATTTTCCATCAGTGGGGGATACTCATTCTCCACTGATGGTGAGACATTGGATACAATTACGCAAGGAGTAGGAAATTTAAGTAATGATTAGTTGGAATTACTCGCTTCGGTCTTATCATAACAACTAGTTTTCATGGATATTTTGGTTAATTTGTATTTTTACGAGCATATCTTCATATGTGTATCTTTTCTTTCGTTGGTTTGTCCGGCTATAAAATTCAATCATGGCAGCCAATGCTTCTTCAACAATTCCAAAGTCTTTTACTTTTTTAAGAATCCGGAAGCCTTTTTCATAGTAATCTTCAGCTTGCTGCATATCTTTTTCCTCGATATGCTCACAGCAATAACCGAGTCGCATATAAGTGAGTCCTTTTTCCTCTCTACAGCTTGTTGAAGTCAACTTATCGTAAGTTTGTAAAGCACTTAGATAGTAAAGGTGGGCATGTTCAAAATTTTGTTGTTCTAAGTAATTAAAGGCAATCGCTTGTAAAGTATCCCCATAGCTTTTCGACTGTTTATGTCCGGTACTCTCTAAACCTCTCAAAAATTGCTGATACATTTTTAACGCATCATTAAATTGTCTCTCGTGTGAGTAAATTTTTCCTAATCCATATAAAAATTGCATACGAATATTTGGGAACCTATCGGAAAGTTCCAATCCTTCTTCTAAATAGTCTTTCGCCGCAACTAATTTATCCAATTTAATGAGTAACATGCCAATTCGAGCGTATGTAAAAACAAGAATTGGATGGGGATTCTGTTTGGTGAATAATAAATGTTCGAGTGCTTTTTTATAATAATTAACAGCCCGAGGGTAATTCGCCATATTTTCATCAATTTCCCCAAGCATCATTAGTGCCTTGATTTTATCTTCATGACTTACATCATTGCTCTCTTCAAATATTTTTAAAGCTTTCATGATAGCTGAGCGAGCTTGTTTTAAATCTGTATAATAATAAACTTCACCGATTTTTATGAGAGTGTGGGCAACTTCAATCGGATTATTGTCCTTTTTAAACTGTTTTACCAAGTCGCTATAAAGGATCTGCGCCTTTTCATAGTTTTCATTTTTTATATATGCCTTTGCTATTATATCAATTAGGTCTATAACAATCGGATGTGTCTGTGGATAGACAAGGGTAAAATAATGGATTGCTTTTTCTGTTTGATTAATGCCGCTTTGATAATCGTCATCACTAAAGAAAATCTTTCCGAAGCTACGGTAAATAAGGCCATAAGCTAGATGGTCAGTTGGTCTGTTTTTATCAAGCCAATCTAAAATTTTTGCGACAGCTGTTCTTGCCTTTTTCAATTGGCTATATTCCGTTTCAAGCGCGATGTAATTTAAATATGTATCAATAATTTCACTTGCAAAGGTCACTTGATCGACTGAGTGAACTAAATGAAGGGCATTACGAAAATGACTTGCGGATGCGTCATAATTACGTATTTGTCGATAGTATTTACCAATTAGTGTATATGCTTGGAATGCCAGGCTCGTTTTAGTGGTTTGTTTACTTAAAACTTCTAATTGAACGATGAACTTTTTTACATCATGTAACTTTCCATTTCCTAATAGATTTTTCACAGTATCAATGATGGATGGGATTTGGCTTGGATTTTTTTCTGTCATCATACGAACCACTCCTTTCATGCTTGTTTATAAATTTCTAAAAAAAGGAGCCATATGTCTCCATACAGCCCCCTGAACATTAAGCTTCACGTATACGCCTTTTATAAATAACGTAATTTCTTCTTAAGTAACGAAGCGGGAAGCTAAATGCATGTACCAATCTAGTAAAAGGCCAAATGATATAAAGCGCGAATGTAGATAAAATATGAATTTTAAACCAGATTGGAATATATACCATTAGTTCCGGCTGTACATGGAAAGTGAATAGTCCTCGGAACCACGGTGCTATCGTTGTTCGATAGTCAAAACCGTTCGAATTGATATTTAAAGTCGTTGCAGTAAGACCTGTTCCAATCGCTAAAATGACAAAAAATAATGCTACCCAGTCACCAGTTGAAGTTGTCAGTTTAATCCGTTTCACACGAATTCGTCGATAGAATAATAGGAAAATACCAATAAAGGCAATAATTCCAGCTGGCATCCCAAGAATAATAGCAATTCGATGATATATATGTTCCGGTATACCGAGTGCTTCGTAAAATTCTATAGGTACAAGAATACCTGCGATATGTCCACCGAAAACGAAAATAATTCCCCAGTGAAAGAGTAGTGAACCGACTCGTAATCTTCTTTTTTCTAAAAGTTCACTTGATTTTGTTGTCCAACCAAACTGGTCCTTTTGGTAACGATAAATCAGCCCACCAATGAATATTGTTAGAACGATATATGGCAATATGGCCCATAAAAATAGATTAAGTCCATTCAAGAAGAGCCCCTCCCTTTAACTAGTAGATTCGTCTTGTTCTTGTCGTGAAAGTCCATTTCTCTCCATGCAAAGCAGCAACGCATCAAGTAGGTAGCCGTAAAAACTATTTGCTTCATGAAATTTATTTTGCATTTCTAAAATTGAATGATAATGGTTTTGTAAAAGATCATTGCTTACAGGTGTAGAAACATTTCCGCAAAATTCAAGCATAAGTGGTAAGTAATCAGGTAATTCTTTGTCAGTAATGTCAAAGCCGTGTTCCTTGTAATATTCTTTTAACTTTAATAGTTCAATTCCGCGTTCACGTGCTTCTCCAGAATTAAAATAAGTAACATATAAGTTTGTTGTTCTACCGAAGTCGAACTGTTCGATATAGTGATTAATTAATTGTTCGGTAGGCGTGTTATTTAACACATCAATAAATTGTATAAGAATTTTCTTTAGTTCAGGGTCATTTAAATTTTGAATTTCTTTTTGTAGCTCAGGAAGGATTGAATGTAATTCGTTGTCTGGATATTGAAAAAGAATCGATATAAGTTGATAGACGACGGATTTTGTTTCCTGATAATTGGTCATGTATGAACCCTCCTTTAGTAAAAAATGATTTTAAAGCTAGTTCTGGTATTGAATGATGCCTTTCTATAACCGAGATCTTAGAAAGCTAGTGAAAATGGTCATATAGGACGAGCCTATGAACCAAAATTCCTTGAAACTAGGCAAAAAAAGGTTGATAGAACGCGTCTATTAGCCCGAATTCCTTAAAACTAGTCAAAAAAGGGTTGATAGAACGCGTCTATCCGCCCGAATTCCTTGAAACTAGTCAAAAAAGGGTTGATAGAACGCGTCTATAAGCCGAAACCCCCAAGAAATAGGCAAAATCGTTCCATAAAGTAGGGGAATAAGGCCCAACTCAATCCCTTTCCCAAACGATAATCTTAAGACAATACACCACAGCCACCCGGGCCACCAGCAAAGTCTAAGCCACATGCCCCTTGGTCATAATATAAGTCTTGTACTTCTTCTTTATGGCTTTTTGGGATAACAAAACGATCTTCATATTTAGCAATTGCGAGCAAACGATACATTTGTTTTATTCCATCTTCTGTTAAGCCGAGTTCATCAATAATTTCCGTATCAAAGGATTTTCCTGTAGTTTGGGCACGCATGTAACTCCGCATGACGGCCATCTTTTTCAATACGGTACGAATGTGGTTTGTATCCCCAGCTGTTAACAGATTTGCCAAATATTCAATTGGAATCCGCATTTCATCAATAGCAGGAAAAATATCATACCAATCAGCATTGCTTCCTTTTCCTTCAATTGTATTCATAATCGGACTCAAAGGTGGAATATACCAAACCATTGGCATTGTCCGGTATTCTGGGTGAAGTGGCAGAGCGATTTTCCATTCAATAATCATCTTATAGATTGGAGATTTTTGTGCAGCTTCAATCCAGTCCATAGGTATTCCCTCTTCTAATGCCGCCTTGATTACTTCCGGATCATTCGGATTTAAAAAGATTCCTAGTTGTGAATGATATAGTTGTTTTTCATCTTCCACAGATGCGGCCTCTTTTACTTTATCTGCATCGTAAAGCATGATTCCGATATAACGGATACGCCCGACACAAGTTTCCGAACAAATTGTTGGTTGACCATTTTCGATTCTTGGGAAACAGAGCGTACATTTTTCCGCTTTATTCGTTTTCCAGTTAAAATAAACTTTTTTATACGGGCAGCTTGTGACACAATGTCTCCAAGCACGACAAGCATTTTGGTCGACAAGAACAATACCGTCTTCATCACGTTTGTACATTGCACCAGAAGGACAAGCCGATACACATGGTGCATTAATACAATGTTCACAAATACGTGGTAAGTACATCATGAATACATCTTCAAATTCTGTTTTAATTGATTCTTCCATTTTTACAACATTTGGGTCACGCAGCCCGGTAATATGTCCCCCGGCAAGGTCATCTTCCCAGTTTGGTCCCCATTCAAGGTCCATAAATTCACCGGTTATCGTTGACTTTGCACGGGCAACAGGTTGATGTTTTCGTTCAGGGCTATTTGTTAAAGTTTCATAGTCGTAATCCCAAGGTTCAAAATAATCATCTAATTCAGGTTGGTTAGGGTTGTAAAAGATGTTTAAAAGGCGATTCACTTTTGATCCTGATTTTAATACAAGTTCACCATTTTTTAGCTCCCAACCACCTTTATACTTATCTTGGTCTTCCCATTGTTTTGGATAACCAATACCAGGTTTTGTCTCGACATTATTCCAGTACATATATTCAGCACCAGGCCGGTTTGTCCATGTGTTTTTACATGTGACACTACATGTATGGCAACCGATGCATTTATCAAGATTCATAACCATTCCTACTTGAGCCTTAACTTTCAAGCCAGTCAACCTCCTTCAATTTTCGAATGACGACATTTAAGTCACGCTGATTTCCGGTTGGTCCGTAATAGTTGAAACCGTAACTTAATTGAGCATATCCACCAATCATATGTGTTGGTTTAATATGAATACGAGTTGGACTATTATGTGTTCCTCCACGATTTTGTGTTAATTTCGTTCCTGGAACATGAATATGGCGATCCTGAGCATGGTGCATAAATGCTACTGTTCTTGGAATTCGGTGAGAAACAACGGCACGAGCAACAACAACGCCATTTCGATTGAAGCATTCAATCCAGTCATTATCACTTACACCAATTTCCTCTGCATCATCTTTGTTTAGCCAAATCGTTGGTCCACCACGGAACAGGTTCAACATTGGTTTCGAGTCAAAATACATCGAATGAACCGACCATTTATTATGAGGTGTTAAGTAATTTAATGTAATTTCTTTTCCTTCTGCATCCGGACGTTTTGAGTGGAACGGCTTTTGATTTAAAATTGGTTTATACACGGCCAATTCTTCGCCAAATTCCTTAATCATGTCATGGTCAAGGAAGTATGATTGTCTTCCAGTTATTGTTCGGAATGGAATCATTTTTTCTATATTTGTTGTAAAAGGTGAATACCGTCTGCCATCCTTCTCCGAACCACTAAATGCAGGTGATGTAATAACTGTTTGTGGTTGGGCAGTAATTTTTTCAAACGTAATGAGATCACCTTCCCGGTCTAGTGCTAAGTCTTTCAGTTCTAGGTCGGTTTGTTTTTCCAACGATTCCCAGGCGCGTACAGCAATATTCCCATTTGTTGTAGAAGAAAGAGCGAGTACGGCTTCACAAGCATTTTTTGCATCACTAATATCAGGACAGCCGTCACTAATTGTACCGTTTTGAATGGTGCCTAGTTTTCGTTTTAATTCGTTATATTCTTTCTCTATACTCCAATTAATCCCTTTACCACCAGATGGCTGTTTCTCCACATTCGGTCCAAGGGCAATCATTTTATTGTAAATTTGTTTATAATCCCGTTCGACAACATGAATTTGTGGCATCGTTTTTCCAGGGATTGGTTCACATTCACCTTTTGACCAGTCTAAAATCTTCCCGAGTGGTTGTGCCATTTCGGCTGTCGTGTCATGTTGAAGTGGTGTAGCAACAACTTCCTTAATTGGTTCTAGGTCAAGCTCTTCTGCCATGTCGGAAACAGCTTTACCAATTGTTTTAAAAATATCCCAGTCTGACTTTGCTTCCCATGGTGAGGCGACTGCTGGATTAAATGGATGAACAAATGGATGCATGTCGGTACTAGATAAGTCATGTTTTTCATACCATGTTGCAGCAGGTAAAATAATATCGGAATAAAGTGCGGTACCTGACATACGAAATTCCAAGTTTACGAGTAAGTCAACTTTTCCTTCTGGTGCCTCATCATGCCATTTTATTTCTTCTGGCCGGATACTGTCTTCATCAGAGTTTAAAAGACCATGTGTTGTCCCAAGTAAGTATTTTAAGAAATATTCATGTCCTTTTCCTGAACTAGAGATTAAGTTTGCCCGCCACACGAATAAGTTTCTCGGGAAGTTAATCGGATTGTCCGGATCTTCAATCGCAAATTGTAATTGTTTTTCTTTCAATTGCTTTGCCACATAACTCCCAATCTCCTCGGTCGTTGTATAGCCAGCTTGGACGGCTTCGTTGTATAAGTCAATACCGTTTTTGCTAAATGTAGGGTAAGATGGTAACCAACCAAGTCGTGCGGCCATTACATTATAATCGGCTGGATGTTGATATCTAGCCTTATCAACAGTTGCTGCTGATAAATCATTTAAGGATGTTTCCTCAAAGCGCCATTGGTCGGTTGCAAAATAGAAAAATGATGTTCCATTTTGTAATTTTGGTGGGCCTTGCCAGTCCTTTGCAGTTGCAATTGTATTCCAGCCTTCTACCGGACGTAGTTTTTCTTGTCCGACATAATGAGCCCAACCGCCGCCGTTTACACCTTGCGCACCTACTAAAAGGACAAGATTAACAATGGCGCGATAGATTGTGTCAGAGTTGTACCAATGGTTAACACCAGCTCCGATAATAATCATAGAGCGTCCTTTTGTATCAATTGCATTTTGGGCAAATTCACGAGCGATTTTTGTGACCAACTCTTTATCTACACCAGTAATTTGTTCTTGCCATGCTGGTGTGAATGGTGTGAGATCATCATACGAGGCAGCTACTTCTCCGCCAAGTCCGCGATCAATTCCATAGTTGGCTAGCATTAAGTCGTAAACAGAAGTGACAAACTGTTCTTTACCGTCAATGATAAGCTTTTTAATTGGAATATTTCGTTGAATCGTTCGTTTTCCTTGTTCGTCAAAATATGGCATATGGACGGTAAGCACGTCATCCTCCATACCTAAAAAGCTTAATACAGGTTCAATTGCTTCATTCGTATTTTCATCAATTAAATGTAGATTCCATTTACCACTTTTATCCCAACGAGAGCCCATTGTGCCGTGCGGGATAGAGTAACCACCAGTGTTTTTGTTATACATCGCTGGTTTCCATTCATTATTCTTAGATTCAATACCTAGATCCTTCGCATGAAGGAAGCGGTCTGCTTTATAATCCCCATTTTCATTTTTTAAAAGAACAGCAAATGGAAAGTCTGTATATTGTTTTGCATACTCTTCAAAGTACGGTGTCATATTTTGGTGATAAAATTCATTCAAAATGACATGACCCATTGCCATAGCGATAGCACCATCTGTACCTTGTCTAACGGAGAGCCATTCATCTGCAAATTTTGTTGATTCGGCATAATCAGGGCTAACTGAAATAACCTTTGTACCTTTATACCTTGCTTCAATTAGGAAGTGAGCATCAGGTGTTCTTGTTAACGGAACATTTGAACCCCAAGTAATGATATAGTTCGAGTTATACCAATCTGAGCTTTCTGGTACATCTGTTTGATCCCCCCATATTTGTGGTGATGCTGGTGGAAGATCTGCATACCAATCATAAAAGCTTAACATTGGTCCACCCATTAAGTGCATGAAGCGACTTCCGGATGCATAACTAATCATAGACATCGCAGGAATTGGGGAGAAACCAACATTGCGGTCTGGTCCGTATTTTAAAGTTGTGTAAAGAGTAGATGCTGCGATAATTCTTGCCGCTTCATCCCAGCTAGTTCGTACGAGTCCACCTTTACCACGTGCTTGTTTATATTGTTTAGCTTTTTCTTTGTCTTCAACAATTGACTTCCAAGCATCTAAAGGATTGTCATACGTTGCAGTTGCCTCTCTCCATAAATCTAATAATTTTTTTCGTATGTATGGGTATTTCACACGAAGCGGACTGTAAATATACCAGGAAAAACTTGCTCCTCTTGGGCACCCTCTAGGTTCGAATTCTGGCATATCCGGTCCAGTTGTTGGGTAATCAAGCTGTTGACCTTCCCAAGTAACGATTCCGTCCTTTACGTAAATATTCCAACTACATGATCCAGTGCAGTTTACCCCATGAGTCGAACGAATTACTTTATCATGTTGCCATCTTCGTCGATATACATTTTCCCAATCCCGATTGCCAACTTGTAATTGACTGTGATTATTGGCATACGTTTCTATAGGTTTTAAATATTCAAATCGTTGCCAAAGTGGAGAAGACTTTTTCTTCATCGATATCCTCCTCGTATACATATATTGGTTACTTTCTCCATTTAAGCATTTAGGTATATTATTTTGATGTGAAGTACATCACAGGGAAGGGGGGAGCAGTGTTGCGGATATTCTATTAAAAACTGTCGATTAGAAAATATGAAAATGTTAGATTCGATTATGAAAATTTGTTCAAAATATCTACACACGATTTGGATCTAGAGTGATTTAAATCACACGGTGGGAAAGATTCATTTTTTAAGATAGAAGAGAAATAAATAAATCGTGTATTAGAAGGGAAGGGTTATTCGATGAGAAAGCCATCGATTCAATTGACACTTCAAACAACAAGTTTAGTTACTGGGTTCATGATTTGGGTATTAATTTCATCGCTTATGCCAAGTATTAAACAAGATATTGCTTTAACGGAAAGTCAAATTTCTATGATTACCGCCATTCCAGTTATTTTAGGTTCATTGTTACGAATTCCCATTGGATTTTATACTGATCGGTTCGGCGCAAGGAATTTATTCATTATTAGTTTTATCGCACTACTTATACCAGTGTTTTACATTAGTGTTGCTAATTCATTTATTGACCTTGTAGTAGGCGGGCTATTTTTAGGTATTGGTGGAGCTGTTTTTTCAGTAGGGGTTACATCATTACCGAAGTATTATCCGAAAGAAAAGCAAGGATTAATTAATGGTGTATACGGAGTTGGAAATGCCGGTACCGCTATTACAACTTTCGGTGCCCCAATTATTGCAAAATCTATTGGTTGGCAAAAAACGGTTCAATTATATTTAATCCTATTACTTATTTTTATTGTTTTAAACTTTATTATTGGTGATCGAAAAGAGACAAAAGGAAAACAATCTATGGTGGAACAGTTAAAAGGCGTTTATAAAAATACAACGCTTTGGTTTCTTAGTTTGTTCTATTTTATTACTTTTGGAGCATTTGTGGCTTTTACAATGTTTTTACCAAACTTCTTAGTAAACAATTTTGAACTTGATTCAGTTGATGCAGGTATTCGGACAGCAATCTTTATTGTCATTGCAACATTAATGCGTCCGGTAGGTGGATTTTTAGCCGATAAATTTAATTCCTTTATTATCTTGATGTTTACCTTTACTGCGGTTACTTTATCTGCTGTGATTCTAGCATTTTCACCAAATATCGAGTTGTTTACAGTCGGCTGTCTTGCTGTCGGGATCTTTGTTGGTATAGGAAACGGGACTGTGTTCAAACTTGTTCCACTTTACTTTTCAAACCAAGCGGGTGTTGTGAACGGTATTGTTTCAGCGATGGGTGGTTTAGGTGGATTTTTCCCTCCGCTCGTTTTAACGTTAGTCCACAATATAACGGGTCAGTACTCCATCGCTTTTATGGCTTTATCGGAAGTAGCGCTTGCTTGTTTAGTAATTGTCGTATGGATGTTTTCCCAAGAACGAATAAATAAACAAAAAAGCGACTTTTTCAATAGAAATAATAAAGTTGGCCAAAGTTATTAATAAAAATAGAGGTTGTCTAAAGTTGAATTTACTTTTAGATAACCTCTGTTTTTTTAGATTATAGAAAAGTATAAGTTTTTGGCTGATAGGAAAGTATAAAGTTTTTGATTTCTACTTTCCTATACCCATAAGGGCACAAGGAAAGCTTCGGCAACATTGTATCGCATCCGCAAAACAGCCTTTTCGGCGAGCGAGGATCTCCCATCACCTAAAGACCTCGGGACGCCTAAGTTTTCTTTATTGGGCTACCATGAAAAAAAGACGTTGCACTAGTGTAGACGCCTAATTTGCGGTAAAAAAGGTTGGGAAGGTCCTTTCGAAGGGTTCTAGACGCCCGAATCGTGGTAAAAAGGGTTGAAACGGTCATCTAGAAGGGTTCTAATCGCCCATCCAACTCATGGCCAATCAATCGAATTGAAGTAATCATGTGCCAAATCCACACCTAAAAAACTAACAACAAAAAACGGACAAGCCCACTCATACGAAGCTATTCCGTTGTGTTATTCATATTAGCGAATTCGAATTTCACTTTTAAGATCAAAGAGGTGCTTTGTTATAAAAAACTTAAATAGGTTTTCAGAAAGTTTGATTGTAAAAGTTTTATAAAAATCCTTATATCGATTAATATAGTAATATGTAATTATTGAATGATGAGAAGAATCACATCTTTGTCAAGGAGAAAAGTTATGCATAAAGAAAAGAAACTAACATTAAGTATTTTACTCGCAAACCTTTTTCTTGCTTTTTTAGGAATTGGTTTAGTTATACCAGTCTTGCCAACAATTATGAATGAGTTAGCAATTGATGGCACGATTGTCGGCTATATGGTAGCCGTCTTTGCACTTGTACAACTCATTGCATCTCCAATTGCTGGGAGATGGGCTGATAAATATGGACGAAAACGAATGATTATTATTGGATTGGTTATTTTTGGTCTATCTGAATTTTTATTCGGTATAGGAAAAAGTGTAGAAGTCCTATTTATATCACGAATGCTTGGTGGTTTAAGTGGTGCCTTTATTATGCCGGCTGTTACAGCGTTTATAGCTGATATAACAACCGTTCAAGAACGGTCAAAAGCTCTCGGGTATATGTCAGCGGCAATTAATACAGGTTTTATTATCGGACCTGGATTTGGAGGATTTTTAGCTGAGATTGGAACCCGGTTACCCTTTTATGTTGCTAGTATTCTCGGTATGCTCGCGGCAATTTTATCATTGTTCCTATTGAAAGAACCAGAGAGATCCGAGGAAACGAGTGTTATAGGTAATGTAGATTTTCGAGGAAGGTATAAAATTATATTTAAACCAATCTATTTTATCGCACTATTATTAATATTTATTTCTTCTTTCGGTCTTTCCGCATTTGAGTCACTTTTTAGTTTGTTTATTGACCATAAGTTTGGTTTTTCCCCGAAAGATATTGCCATTATGATTACGGGTGGGGGAATTGTCGGTGCAGTTGTCCAATTGTTTTTATTTGATTATTTAGCGAAAAAAATAGGTGAAATTAGTTTAGTGCGTTGGTGTTTGATCTTTTCAGCAATCGTTGTATTTGTCATGACCATTGTTAATCATTATTTTACAATCCTTCTAACAACATTTATTGTGTTTGCTGGTTTTGATTTAATTCGCCCTGCCATAACAACGTACTTATCAAAAGTCGCGGGAAGTGAGCAAGGGTTCATTGGTGGGATGAATTCGACATTTACGAGTATCGGTAATATATTTGGACCAATAATTGGTGGAAGGTTATTTGATGTGAACTTAAATTATCCTTACTATTTTTCAGTGCTCGTGTTAGTCATAGGAATTGTACTTTGTCTATTTTGGAAAAATCCAGAAATGTCGACTAAAACGATTCAAAGAGGATAAGACTTCGATTCATGGAGATCGGATTGAAAGAGTACCTAGAACTAATATTCGAACTTATTGTAGTAAAAAGGGCTCGGGAAGTAAGTTGCCTTATTATAAATGAGGTGTATACACATGAGTGAGAAAGCCAAAACGTATCGTATTGAGGGTCTTTCATGTGCAAATTGTGCAAAGACCTTTGAAAATAATGTGAAAGGTTTAGACGGTGTAGTCGATGCGAAAGTCAATTTTGGAGCGGCAAAAATTACGGTATTAGGAACAACAACTGTAAATGAGCTAGAGCGAGCAGGGGCTTTTGAAAATTTGAAGCTTCGCGATGAACGAGAACAAACAGTAGACCAAAGACCGTTTTGGAAGGCAAGGGAAAATGTAAAAGTTTATCTATCGGCTCTAATTTTAATTGTAAGCTGGCTTATAGGGAAAAAGTTAGGCAATGAAAGCTATATACCAACAATCGGATATGCATTAACCATTCTTATTGGTGGACATTCGTTATTTATCAGTGGATTAAAAAATTTAGCTCGGTTCCAGTTTGACATGAATACGCTTATGACGATTGCAATTATTGGTGCAGCAATTATTGGAGAATGGGGAGAAGGGGCAACCGTTGTCATTTTATTTGCCATTAGTGAAGCATTAGAACGCTATTCAATGGATCAAGCAAGAAACTCTATAAAATCTTTAATGTCTCTTTCACCTAAAGAAGCTTTAATTAGACGTCACAATCAAGAAATGGTTATTCCTGTAGACGAAATCCAAATTGGCGATGTCATGATTGTCAAACCTGGAGAAAAGCTCGCGATGGACGGCATTGTTTTACGTGGAACATCAACGATTAATCAAGCTGCGATAACTGGCGAATCGTTACCTGTTGCAAAGGGGATCGGTGATGAAGTCTTTGCGGGCACATTAAACGAAGAAGGTTTATTAGAAGTTAAAGTGACAAAACTTGTAGACGATACAACATTGGCAAAAATCATTCATTTAGTAGAAGAAGCGCAAGGAGAAAAAGCACCCGCACAAGCCTTTGTTGATCGTTTTGCTCAATATTATACGCCAGTGATTATCATCATTGCATTTTTATTAGCGGTTGTTCCACCTCTATTTTTCTCTGCAGACTGGGGGAGGTGGATTTATCAAGGCTTAGCAGTACTTGTAGTAGGCTGCCCTTGTGCATTAGTCGTATCAACCCCTGTTGCAATTGTGACAGCGATTGGTAACGCGGCTAAACACGGTGTTTTAATAAAAGGTGGGATTTATCTAGAAGAAGCGGCACACATAAAGTCGATTGCCTTTGATAAAACGGGAACTTTAACAAAAGGGACTCCAACCGTGACAGACTTTATTCCTCTTGTGAAAAACCAGGAGAACCTACTTGAGATTACAGCAGCAATTGAAGATCAATCGAGTCATCCTTTAGCTTTTGCATTTGTAAAAAAGGTAAAAGAAGAAGGGGTCTCTTATAAAAAAATCCAAGTAAATAACTTTCAATCGATTACCGGATTTGGTGTAAAAGGAGAGGTTCATGGACAGCTGTATTATGTTGGAAGTCCAAAATTATTTGAAAAAATAAGTGAAATCGCAATAGAAGTAGAACAGATAATAGAATCATTACAGAATGAAGGTAAAACGGTTATGTTGCTTGGGAGTGAAAAGGAACTGCTTGCCATATTTGCCGTTAGCGATGAAATTAGAAAAACCTCACAATCCTTAATAAGAGAGTTAAATAAATTAGGCATTAACAATATAATTATGCTAACAGGAGATAATCGTGCAACTGCAAAAGCAATCGGGAGCGTAATTGGCGTATCGGAAGTGAAAGCTGAGTTACTTCCGGAAGATAAATTAACGTATATTCGCCAATTACGGAATAATCATGGCCATGTTGCAATGGTTGGTGATGGTGTCAATGACGCACCGGCACTAGCTGCAGCTAATATTGGAATTGCAATGGGTGGTGCGGGGACAGATACCGCTTTAGAAACAGCGGATATTGCTCTCATGTCAGATGACCTTTCAAAGTTGCCATATACAATAAAGTTGAGCAGAAAAACATTGAAAATTATTAAACAAAACATTACCTTTTCTCTAGTTGTTAAGCTAGTGGCACTACTCCTTGCTTTTCCAGGATGGTTGACGCTATGGCTTGCCATTTTTGCTGATATGGGTGCTACTTTAATTGTTACGTTAAATAGTCTTCGGTTGATTAATAGGCAATAGGTGGTAAAGATTGAAAAGAAGTGTAACAACGGAGCTTATTCTAGGTTTTAATATATAATCATTTATCGTACGAAAGGGAGACAGTTGTCTTCTTTTTTTTGCTAATAGGGGAGTGTAAAGTTTCCAATTTTTTACTTTCCTATACGCATAAGCGTGGGAGCCTCTAGCAGCATTGCATCGCAGCCGAAAAAAGCCATTTCTGTGAACTCCGGCTCTGCTTTTTCCTGGGGACTCAAGCACCCTTGAGTTTTCTTTGTGAGCGGTTTTTAGCAGACTTCGGGAAATTCGGGATCATCGAAAGGTTGTATGATCCCGTTTTCGTGTAAACCTCAGAATTTTAGGTTCAAAGAAAGGTTCTATGCACCTTTTAGGTTCAAAGAAAGGTTCTATGCACCCGTTTTCGCGTAAACCTCAGAATTTTAGGTTCATAGGAAGGTTCTATGCACCCGTTTTCGCGTAAACCTCAGAATTTTAGGTTCATAGGAAGGTTCTATGCGCCCGTTTTCGCGTAAACTTCAGAATTTTGGGCTTATAGGAAGGTTGTATGCGCCCATTTTCGCGTAAACTTCAAGGTTTTGGTCTTATAGGGAGATTCTATGATCCCGTTTTCGCGTAAACTCAAGGATTTTGGGCTTATAGAAAGGTTGTATGCGCCCGTTTTCGCGTAAACTTCAAGGTTTTGGTCTTATAGGGAGATTCTATGATCCCGTTTTCGCGTAAACTTCAGAATTTTGGGCTTATAGGAAGGTTGTATGCGCCCGTTTTCGCGTAAACTCCAGAATTTTGGGCTTATAGGAAGGTTGTATGCGCCCGTTTTCGCGTAAACTCCAGGATTTTGGTCTTATAGGAAGGTTCTATGCGCCCGTTTTCACGTAAACTTCAGAATTTTAGGTTCATAGAAAGGTTCTATAAGCACGTATCAGTAAAATCTGTGGTATCTTCGTGTGACCATGCCACATTAGAAGCCCAAATCCCCATACTTTTTATCAAAAAGGTCGTCAATTGCTCTTCAAAACATCGGTAAATCCAACTTTTCCAGCAAAATGGTCATCTACCTTTTAAGCCCCCTTAATCCTTTGGACACCTGAATTGAAAACAAGTACAATAGATTTTAAAAAATATTCAATATATTACTTTACTAATTTTGGTTATATGATAATATAATTGTATGAGTATTCTAAAAAATCGGGGGGGGTAAAAAAAGAGAGAAAAAAACTTACATTTACTACAATCGTAACACTTATCATTACAACTATCCTTTTGCATCTAATACCAAAGTTCCTGAAATTACAGACACAGGAGAAAAAGAAATTTCTATTGGGCATCCTATTAAGGCAGAATTAAATGACTTAGACTTAAATTCAATGGACTTTAGCAAGGCATTCACTATTGAAGAAACAATAATTGATGAAAATGGTATTGAGGTAGTTGTAGGATTAAGTTTCGAACCAAGTAAAGAAAGCGAATTCCAAACTACAGCGGGTAGTAAAACTTACAAAGCTTCAACTGGAACTTGGAGAGCCTATTATAAAGGTGGTATTATTGCATCAATGGAATACCGTTTTGACGTATCAAAAAGTGGTAGCCAGTGGAAAATTTCTAACGGTCGTGATTTAAGTTATCATGCATTATTTACCAAGTTCAGTAAAGAAAAGTTAGTTATTAATCGTTCAAAATCAACAAGTACTTATCCTGCAGAGATAAGAGGTTCAGTGTATGCGCAATTCTTTGATACAGGATGGGTTGGTACTATTTATTCAGGTACAGCATACAGCATGGCTAAAGACGACTATAAATAGTAAGGGGAAATTAACTGTATCATGGAATTAATAAAATCTTGATTCAAAACACAACACGATTTTTGTTTTTACATGAGGGGTGGGGTGAATCTATGGAACTCACAACTATTATGAAAATATTCGGGATAGTCCTATTATTCTCAATTACGTTAGGCG
Source organism: Bacillus andreraoultii (assembly GCF_001244735.1). GTDB lineage: Bacteria > Bacillota > Bacilli > Bacillales > Caldibacillaceae > Caldifermentibacillus > Caldifermentibacillus andreraoultii. Next base: position 227,484 of record NZ_LN868936.1, on the reverse strand, counting down.
TGTTTTTTGGAATTAAATACCTAATAAAGTACAACGCTGAGGTAAAAAAAAGAATGATTAATATTAAAAGGGACTGTCGGATAAGTTCCAAAAAAGGAAGTAGAGAAGGACGACTCGTTTTTCTCTACTTCCTTTTTTCTTTTTATTGTACCTTATATTTAGCTAATCTTGGTGAAAATCTTCACGAATTAGTTTCAAAGATTTCTTGAATTTACTGCGCTTTTGGCAGATCTCTTTTCGAATCACTGTATCAGATTCTTTCTCTATTTCCTCCGTTAAAGTCTCCACATTATCTTCTAGTTCCTGTTCGTTGATTTCTNCCGTTTTCGCGTAAACTTCAGAATTTTGGGCTTATAGGAAGGTTGTATGCGCCCGTTTTCGCGTAAACTCCAGAATTTTGGGCTTATAGGAAGGTTGTATGCGCCCGTTTTCGCGTAAACTCCAGGATTTTGGTCTTATAGGAAGGTTCTATGCGCCCGTTTTCACGTAAACTTCAGAATTTTAGGTTCATAGAAAGGTTCTATAAGCACGTATCAGTAAAATCTGTGGTATCTTCGTGTGACCATGCCACATTAGAAGCCCAAATCCCCATACTTTTTATCAAAAAGGTCGTCAATTGCTCTTCAAAACATCGGTAAATCCAACTTTTCCAGCAAAATGGTCATCTACCTTTTAAGCCCCCTTAATCCTTTGGACACCTGAATTGAAAACAAGTACAATAGATTTTAAAAAATATTCAATATATTACTTTACTAATTTTGGTTATATGATAATATAATTGTATGAGTATTCTAAAAAATCGGGGGGGTAAAAAAAGAGAGAAAAAAACTTACATTTACTACAATCGTAACACTTATCATTACAACTATCCTTTTGCATCTAATACCAAAGTTCCTGAAATTACAGACACAGGAGAAAAAGAAATTTCTATTGGGCATCCTATTAAGGCAGAATTAAATGACTTAGACTTAAATTCAATGGACTTTAGCAAGGCATTCACTATTGAAGAAACAATAATTGATGAAAATGGTATTGAGGTAGTTGTAGGATTAAGTTTCGAACCAAGTAAAGAAAGCGAATTCCAAACTACAGCGGGTAGTAAAACTTACAAAGCTTCAACTGGAACTTGGAGAGCCTATTATAAAGGTGGTATTATTGCATCAATGGAATACCGTTTTGACGTATCAAAAAGTGGTAGCCAGTGGAAAATTTCTAACGGTCGTGATTTAAGTTATCATGCATTATTTACCAAGTTCAGTAAAGAAAAGTTAGTTATTAATCGTTCAAAATCAACAAGTACTTATCCTGCAGAGATAAGAGGTTCAGTGTATGCGCAATTCTTTGATACAGGATGGGTTGGTACTATTTATTCAGGTACAGCATACAGCATGGCTAAAGACGACTATAAATAGTAAGGGGAAATTAACTGTATCATGGAATTAATAAAATCTTGATTCAAAACACAACACGATTTTTGTTTTTACATGAGGGGTGGGGTGAATCTATGGAACTCACAACTATTATGAAAATATTCGGGATAGTCCTATTATTCTCAATTACGTTAGGCGTGTTTTTTGGAATTAAATACCTAATAAAGTACAACGCTGAGGTAAAAAAAAGAATGATTAATATTAAAAGGGACTGTCGGATAAGTTCCAAAAAAGGAAGTAGAGAAGGACGACTCGTTTTTCTCTACTTCCTTTTTTCTTTTTATTGTACCTTATATTTAGCTAATCTTGGTGAAAATCTTCACGAATTAGTTTCAAAGATTTCTTGAATTTACTGCGCTTTTGGCAGATCTCTTTTCGAATCACTGTATCAGATTCTTTCTCTATTTCCTCCGTTAAAGTCTCCACATTATCTTCTAGTTCCTGTTCGTTGATTTCTTCTTCATCATTCTCTGTAACTGTTTGCTTTGTTCCAAATTCTACCTGTGTTAATTCATGAATATGTTGAAGTGTTTCTTGAATTTTTTTCTTCAATCTTTCTTCGAATTTAGACGTTGCTTTTTCCATACGAAAGAATACCGATTAGCATCAGCTTTTATTTTTGTACCATCCAAGAAGTAGTTTTCCATCGTGATGTATTTTTCTTTTATTAATTTCAGAATCATGGCTTCAAATCATTCATCCATTAACCCCTTCATTCGTTCTCCGCGAAACTCATTAATCGTGCGGAAATCTGGCTGTTGCATTGCTGATAACCACATGGCGGGAATTTTCTTAAAAATTAACTTTTCGATCCTACGGTGGGAGTACACTTTTTGGGAGTAACCAAACAAAATACTTTTAAGCATCATTTTGGGGTGAAATGAGCTTCGTCCACCATCTTTATAGTGAGAATACAAGTTTTTATTCGGAATAGCTTCAACCATTTCGTCTACTACACGTGCGATATGATGTTTAGGTGCTTTTCGCAGCATTATATTAAAGCCGAAAAACTCTCCTTCTCATCGAGAGAACTCTAGGCTCTTTGGTTTCCTAGAGGCTCTAGCGCCCCCTGAGTTTTCTTTATTGAAAAATAGGATTTTGTCGAGTTTTGCGGGGAGAAAAATAAGAAAGTATGGATATGACAAGCAAATTTCGATATTCAAACAAACGATTGTTTTAAATAATTGTCGGACTTTCTGTCGGATACGGTCGATTTTTTGAAGAGAAATAGAAGGAGGAGGAATTTGTCTAATTGTCGAAATTTGCGGTACGATTTTCTAAAAAAGCTTGATATATAAAGGATTTAGTCGAATTCAAACAAACGATTGTTTGAAAAAACTCTTCAAGACGCCCGTTTACCCGAAGTGTTTATTATCAATCATTATTCCAGAACTACCGCCTTACTAGGTTAATAAATAGTTGAGGAATGACCTGAATGAAAGGATATGGAAATCCTTACAAAAAAAATAATTTTTATTTTGTTGCACAAATTTTACTCCCTATTGTAAAGTTATAATTAATATGAGCACAATGTATAATTAGGAAAATTAAAATAGTTTTACATAATTATAAAAGTGGGTATGTATTATGAGGAAGATTTTATTATTTTTATTTGTCATATTGATATTGTCTTCATGTTCACAAAACACGTCAATTGTTTATGGGGTAGAGGAAAAAGGGCTGTCCGAAAAGTGGATATCCTAAAAAAATGTGATAATCAAGAATGTTGATATATCAAGGTTTTAAAATATGAAAAGGGGCATCCGGAAATCAAAAATACAACTTTCTGGGCAGCCCCTTTCTTACCTCCAGTCAAGTAGTTTTTAAAATATTTTTGTACAAAGGAATAATTTTTATGTATGGGAGGGGGTACCCCTCCCATACATAAAAATTTGCAACGACAAATAGACCTTACGAATTTTACTTTTTTCGAGGTCATCTATGATATATTTAAATCAACCATTTACGCACAGGAGATAGCTGTGTCGTAATCGTATGGTACATTGTGTTGAATAAGGTGAAAGATTAGTTTCAAAAACTTATTCATACACGCGATAATGGCAACCTTATGAGGCTTTCTCTGGGGTTGCGTTTTTAATTTGTCATAATAATCGACTAAGTGATTACTTGTTTTTTTGCGTAAGGTAATCATCGTTTTCATCATATAAAATAAAATTTTCCGTAATTTCTTATTTCCACGCTTGTTAATGCGATCTTGATAATGTGTATTGCCCGATTGATAGCGCATTATATCAATTCCCACATAGGCGTTTAATTGTTTATGGTTTTTAAAACGGCAAATATCGCCTAATTCCCCAATAATGCGCACAGCTGTAGTCTCCCCAATCCCAGGAAACGAAATAAGCACTTGAAATTCGGAACGGTCTTTCGAAAGTTCAACCATTTGTTTAACTAGCTGTTCCTTTTCTTTTAAATGCGTTTTGCGTAATCCTTTACTTGTTCACACCTAACATCCGTTGAGGAAATAGCTGGATAAGATTCTTTGGCAACTTCTAATAAAATAATCGCTTTTTCTTCTGCACGCTTTAACGAAAGATTTTTTCGTGTATTGTCTTTTAGTCGGTTGCGAATCACCGTTTTAGAATGCGCTATTAGTACCGTCGGATGAGGATAAAGCTGCACGATGTTTAAAAACAATGCAGAACGTGGTGTAATAATCTGCTCTAACTCTGGGAAACTGAGTTGTAAAATGGCATGCATCCGATTCCATAAATGATTGATTTCTGTATCGACCTCATCATAATATCGCGTTAACGCACGAATCTGCTCATCGTATTCATCCTGTTGGTATGTATAGTCCCGTTCCATTTTAAAATGAGTTTTCGCCAGCTCATGTGCATCACTCTTATCTGTTTTATGCCGACGCATGGAAGCCATTTGAAGGTTTGCCTCTAATGGATTCATCCGGCTATACCTATACCCATGGTCGCATAAAAACTTCTCCAATCCTTTTGAATAAACGCCTGTCGCTTCAAAGACAATTTCAGGTGCTTGTCCATCAAGAATCTTTAATTGTTGTAATCGCTCATGAAGCAATTGAAAGCTAGAACGTGTATGTTCAATCTCACCTTCATACTCACATCGTTTATAACGGTCATATACCGTCATCACACTTTTCCCCATACTTACATCAAAAGCTACAACATGTTTCATATTTTCTTCTCCTTTTTAGCCATCCATAGAAGCCTTCACAGTGCCTTATCGATTCCATTTTCTTCTAGGACCCAACATACTAAACTGATTCAAATAAGGTTGTGAAGTAGGTCTGTTTTTGATACGGACTCTCTATTGGTCCCAGGGGCTGTTCGACCTTCCTTCACTTCTACTATAAACAAATAGTAGCACAAACCATGGCCTTGGTCTGTGCTACTAATGTTAGTATGTTTTTTGGCTAATGGGAAAGTATAAATCTTCCAATTTCTACTTTCCTATACGCATAAGCTAGGGAGGCTGCGGTAGCATTAATTCAAAGGCGAAAACCGCTCTTTCTTTTCGGTATTTTTATCAAAGGGGGCATCTATAACCCTTCAAGACGATCGTTTCCACGAATTTCAATGCAAAACAGTCGTCTATAACTCTTCTAGATGACCATTTTATTTTTTTTTCATCGCAATTTGGGCGTCTATAACCCTTCAAGACGCCCGTTTCCCCTTTTTTTTATTTCTTAACACGTTGCATTTGTTTATTAAACAGTGTTGGATAAGATAGAAACCCTAACAGAACACTTGTTAATACAGCTGTTGTTAGAAGTAGAAATAATATTAATAATTGAAATTGAACGGCTTGAACAGGGTCAGCTCCAGCAATAATTTGTCCACTCATCATACCAGGTAACTGTACTAATCCCATTGTTTTTTGACTTTCTATAGTGGGAATTGTACTTGCTTTTATTGCAGAAATTAATTGTTTATGGATGGCCTGTTTCGGTGTTCCGCCAAGAGATAAGATTAATTCAATTTCATTTTCAAAGGCATGAACCTCTGCAGTAAAGCGATTAAGAAATAAAATAGATAAGACCATTGAGTTACCAATCATCATCCCGCTAATTGGAATAATGTATTGTGCGGTTGCCGGAGTAATATGGAATCCGAGTAAGATTGCTTGAGTTAATACTTCAACACAAATAAAAGTAAAAACTAACTTTTTTGTTATACCTGTTATGGAAGACCCTTTTTTTCGCGCATTTAAAGTAGCTGCACCAATCATTAAAAGGACCATCAAAGCAATATAAAGGTAGCTTTCTGAAGTAAATACAGTTTGTAATATGTAACCGACAATTAAAAGTTGAATGATTGAACGGACCGTTGCNACCATTTACGCACAGGAGATAGCTGTGTCGTAATCGTATGGTACATTGTGTTGAATAAGGTGAAAGATTAGTTTCAAAAACTTATTCATACACGCGATAATGGCAACCTTATGAGGCTTTCTCTGGGGTTGCGTTTTTAATTTGTCATAATAATCGACTAAGTGATTACTTGTTTTTTTGCGTAAGGTAATCATCGTTTTCATCATATAAAATAAAATTTTCCGTAATTTCTTATTTCCACGCTTGTTAATGCGATCTTGATAATGTGTATTGCCCGATTGATAGCGCATTATATCAATTCCCACATAGGCGTTTAATTGTTTATGGTTTTTAAAACGGCAAATATCGCCTAATTCCCCAATAATGCGCACAGCTGTAGTCTCCCCAATCCCAGGAAACGAAATAAGCACTTGAAATTCGGAACGGTCTTTCGAAAGTTCAACCATTTGTTTAACTAGCTGTTCCTTTTCTTTTAAATGCGTTTTGCGTAATCCTTTACTTGTTCACACCTAACATCCGTTGAGGAAATAGCTGGATAAGATTCTTTGGCAACTTCTAATAAAATAATCGCTTTTTCTTCTGCACGCTTTAACGAAAGATTTTTTCGTGTATTGTCTTTTAGTCGGTTGCGAATCACCGTTTTAGAATGCGCTATTAGTACCGTCGGATGAGGATAAAGCTGCACGATGTTTAAAAACAATGCAGAACGTGGTGTAATAATCTGCTCTAACTCTGGGAAACTGAGTTGTAAAATGGCATGCATCCGATTCCATAAATGATTGATTTCTGTATCGACCTCATCATAATATCGCGTTAACGCACGAATCTGCTCATCGTATTCATCCTGTTGGTATGTATAGTCCCGTTCCATTTTAAAATGAGTTTTCGCCAGCTCATGTGCATCACTCTTATCTGTTTTATGCCGACGCATGGAAGCCATTTGAAGGTTTGCCTCTAATGGATTCATCCGGCTATACCTATACCCATGGTCGCATAAAAACTTCTCCAATCCTTTTGAATAAACGCCTGTCGCTTCAAAGACAATTTCAGGTGCTTGTCCATCAAGAATCTTTAATTGTTGTAATCGCTCATGAAGCAATTGAAAGCTAGAACGTGTATGTTCAATCTCACCTTCATACTCACATCGTTTATAACGGTCATATACCGTCATCACACTTTTCCCCATACTTACATCNGTATAATTAGGAAAATTAAAATAGTTTTACATAATTATAAAAGTGGGTATGTATTATGAGGAAGATTTTATTATTTTTATTTGTCATATTGATATTGTCTTCATGTTCACAAAACACGTCAATTGTTTATGGGGTAGAGGAAAAAGGGCTGTCCGAAAAGTGGATATCCTAAAAAAATGTGATAATCAAGAATGTTGATATATCAAGGTTTTAAAATATGAAAAGGGGCATCCGGAAATCAAAAATACAACTTTCTGGGCAGCCCCTTTCTTACCTCCAGTCAAGTAGTTTTTAAAATATTTTTGTACAAAGGAATAATTTTTATGTATGGGAGGGGGTACCCCTCCCATACATAAAAATTTGCAACGACAAATAGACCTTACGAATTTTACTTTTTTCGAGGTCATCTATGATATATTTAAATCAACCATTTACGCACAGGAGATAGCTGTGTCGTAATCGTATGGTACATTGTGTTGAATAAGGTGAAAGATTAGTTTCAAAAACTTATTCATACACGCGATAATGGCAACCTTATGAGGCTTTCTCTGGGGTTGCGTTTTTAATTTGTCATAATAATCGACTAAGTGATTACTTGTTTTTTTGCGTAAGGTAATCATCGTTTTCATCATATAAAATAAAATTTTCCGTAATTTCTTATTTCCACGCTTGTTAATGCGATCTTGATAATGTGTATTGCCCGATTGATAGCGCATTATATCAATTCCCACATAGGCGTTTAATTGTTTATGGTTTTTAAAACGGCAAATATCGCCTAATTCCCCAATAATGCGCACAGCTGTAGTCTCCCCAATCCCAGGAAACGAAATAAGCACTTGAAATTCGGAACGGTCTTTCGAAAGTTCAACCATTTGTTTAACTAGCTGTTCCTTTTCTTTTAAATGCGTTTTGCGTAATCCTTTACTTGTTCACACCTAACATCCGTTGAGGAAATAGCTGGATAAGATTCTTTGGCAACTTCTAATAAAATAATCGCTTTTTCTTCTGCACGCTTTAACGAAAGATTTTTTCGTGTATTGTCTTTTAGTCGGTTGCGAATCACCGTTTTAGAATGCGCTATTAGTACCGTCGGATGAGGATAAAGCTGCACGATGTTTAAAAACAATGCAGAACGTGGTGTAATAATCTGCTCTAACTCTGGGAAACTGAGTTGTAAAATGGCATGCATCCGATTCCATAAATGATTGATTTTTGTATCGACCTCATCATAATATCGCGTTAACGCACGAATCTGCTCATCGTATTCATCCTGTTGGTATGTATAGTCCCGTTCCATTTTAAAATGAGTTTTCGCCAGCTCATGTGCATCACTCTTATCTGTTTTATGCCGACGCATGGAAGCCATTTGAAGGTTTGCCTCTAATGGATTCATCCGGCTATACCTATACCCATGGTCGCATAAAAACTTCTCCAATCCTTTTGAATAAACGCCTGTCGCTTCAAAGACAATTTCAGGTGCTTGTCCATCAAGAATCTTTAATTGTTGTAATCGCTCATGAAGCAATTGAAAGCTAGAACGTGTATGTTCAATCTCACCTTCATACTCACATCGTTTATAACGGTCATATACCGTCATCACACTTTTCCCCATACTTACATCAAAAGCTACAACATGTTTCATATTTTCTTCTCCTTTTTAGCCATCCATAGAAGCCTTCACAGTGCCTTATCGATTCCATTTTCTTCTAGGACCCAACATACTAAACTGATTCAAATAAGGTTGTGAAGTAGGTCTGTTTTTGATACGGACTCTCTATTGGTCCCAGGGGCTGTTCGACCTTCCTTCACTTCTACTATAAACAAATAGTAGCACAAACCATGGCCTTGGTCTGTGCTACTAATGTTAGTATGTTTTTTGGCTAATGGGAAAGTATAAATCTTCCAATTTCTACTTTCCTATACGCATAAGCTAGGGAGGCTGCGGTAGCATTAATTCAAAGGCGAAAACCGCTCTTTCTTTTCGGTATTTTTATCAAAGGGGGCATCTATAACCCTTCAAGACGATCGTTTCCACGAATTTCAATGCAAAACAGTCGTCTATAACTCTTCTAGATGACCATTTTATTTTTTTTTCATCGCAATTTGGGCGTCTATAACCCTTCAAGACGCCCGTTTCCCCTTTTTTTTATTTCTTAACACGTTGCATTTGTTTATTAAACAGTGTTGGATAAGATAGAAACCCTAACAGAACACTTGTTAATACAGCTGTTGTTAGAAGTAGAAATAATATTAATAATTGAAATTGAACGGCTTGAACAGGGTCAGCTCCAGCAATAATTTGTCCACTCATCATACCAGGTAACTGTACTAATCCCATTGTTTTTTGACTTTCTATAGTGGGAATTGTACTTGCTTTTATTGCAGAAATTAATTGTTTATGGATGGCCTGTTTCGGTGTTCCGCCAAGAGATAAGATTAATTCAATTTCATTTTCAAAGGCATGAACCTCTGCAGTAAAGCGATTAAGAAATAAAATAGATAAGACCATTGAGTTACCAATCATCATCCCGCTAATTGGAATAATGTATTGTGCGGTTGCCGGAGTAATATGGAATCCGAGTAAGATTGCTTGAGTTAATACTTCAACACAAATAAAAGTAAAAACTAACTTTTTTGTTATACCTGTTATGGAAGACCCTTTTTTTCGCGCATTTAAAGTAGCTGCACCAATCATTAAAAGGACCATCAAAGCAATATAAAGGTAGCTTTCTGAAGTAAATACAGTTTGTAATATGTAACCGACAATTAAAAGTTGAATGATTGAACGGACCGTTGCGATAACCGTATCTTTCTCTAAATCTAAATGTAATGTTTTTGATAATAGAAGCGGGATAAGGACGAAAATTAATGACAATGACAGAGTTAAGTAATTCAATCTTGTTCCCCCTTTACAAATTGCTTTACTTGCTGATTATTTGGAGATACAAGAATAGAAATATCTCCTGCATCAACTACTTGACCATCCATCATAACCCAAGCATAGTCACCAACATGAATTGCCTGCTCTAGATTATGGGTAATCCAAATGATTGTTGTTCCGAATTGTTTATTTATATTCATAATTAATTGCTCAATCTCTTGTTGAGAGATACGATCGAGAGCAGAAGTAATTTCATCAAGAAGTAAAATGTCTGGTCTATTCACTAGTGTCCGTGCAATCGAGACTTTTTGTCGCTGTCCTCCAGATAAGTCGCTAGCTTGATGGGTGAGAAACTGTTTATCTAAGCCAACAAGATCCAACATTTTTACAGCCTCATCTTTCCTCAACTGCTTTCCTTGGAGATGAAGAGGAAGGTTTAAATTATCCATAACTGTACCATTAACCATCGGGGCATGTTGAAGGGCAAGGCCAACTTTCCTCCTCAATGTAACAGGGTCATACTCGTTAATATTCTTTTTATTAATTATAATTTCCCCTGAGCTAGGTGATTCGAGCCCATTACATAGACGGAATAATGTTGTTTTTCCTGAACCTGAAGGGCCCACTAACGTAGTAATTTTGCTTTCCGGAATAGCCCCGTTAATATCCTTTAAAATATGTAAACCATCGATATTATAGTGAACATGTTCAAATTGAATAGCTGGGTTCAAAATTTCCACCGATCTCACTTCCATTCCTATAAAAATATATAAATGTATCATTTTAATCAATATGTTCAGTTGTGCACATTAAATTATTTTAAATAATTTTCCATGGAAACACAAAATATATGCCAGTGATGAAAACTGTGAAAATATGCTCATTTATGCGGTGCGAGATAGAAAAGTAAAATTTAAAAAAATTTTCAAAAAAGGGGTTGCGTTTTTATTTATCTGTTATATAATAATTATTAATTAAATTAACTGTAGTAATACAAAGTAAAAATTTGAAGGGAGAATGGAATATGAATTGTAGAACTTGTGAAGGAAACGGAGAAATGCCTTGTACTTGCCATTTGGAGATGAAATCGAATCACGCTCATTGTGACCACTGCCATGATTCGGGTATTGTTGAATGCAGACGCTGTAATGGTACAGGATTAATTGACTAACAACCTACTTTTCGCAATAGACAAAAGTTTTTAACTTTACATTAAATTTATAGTTGAAATAATATTTTGTTTGTAGTATAACAGAATTATAGTTTAATTGTATTATAACAGTGGTAATATTTCTTTAGCGAATTCGCACCTTTTGTATAACACAATAATCTAACCAAGTATTCTGATGTGAAAAAGGGGTGTAAACATGGAAAGGACGCAAGAGAGATTGCAATATGAAAAATCTGCAATCATTACAGAAGAAGCAGCGGTATTTTTAGAAAAGCTTCACGACAATTTTGAAGAAAAAAGAAAGTCTTTATTAAAACTACGTGAGACATTACAACAGGAATTTGACCGAGGGAAGAAGCCAACATTTTTAGAAGAAACGAAGTCGATTCGGGAAGGGGACTGGACAATCGCCCCAATTCCGAAAGATCTTCAAGATAGAAGAGTTGAAATTACAGGTCCTTCTGGTGACCCTAAAATGGTTATTAATGCTTTTAACTCGGGTGCAAAAGTATTTATGGCTGACTTTGAAGATGCGAACTCGCCGACATTTGAAAATACCATTCAGGGGCAAGTGAACTTACGTGAGGCAATTAGGAGAACATTACATTTTACTGCTCCAAATGGAAAAGAGTACAAATTAAATGATGAGATTGCAACGTTAATCGTTAGACCACGGGGATGGCATATGGTAGAAAAGCACTTTTTAGTAGAAGGAGAACCAATCTCAGCGAGTCTATTTGATTTCGGACTCTTTTTCTATCATAATGCAAAAGAATTACTTGCACGTGGTTCTGGTCCATATTTCTACTTACCAAAGCTTGAAAATGCGAAAGAAGCACGTTTGTGGAATGAAGTCTTTGTTTTTGCACAAGACGAACTTGGCATTCCTCAAGGTTCGATTAAGGCCACGGTCCTTATTGAGACGATTACAGCTGCTTTTGAAGCAGATGAAATTCTATATGAATTAAAGGACCATAGTGCAGGCTTGAACTGCGGTCGTTGGGATTATATTTTTAGTACAATTAAAAAGTTTAGAAAGCATGAAGAATTTATTTTACCTGACCGCTCACAAGTTACGATGGAAGTCCCATTTATGCGGGCCTATACACTGTATGTAGCTAAAACTTGTCATAAACGGAATGCGCCTGCTATCGGTGGTATGGCGGCACAAATTCCTGTAAAAAACGATGAGGCGGCTAATGCGATTGCGTTTGAAAAGGTAAAGAAGGATAAAGAAAGAGATGTTAAAGATGGGTTCGATGGTAGTTGGGTCGCACATCCAGGTCTAGTATCTGTATGTAAGGAAGTGTTCGATAAGTTCATGCCTGGACCGAACCAAATTCATCGGAAACGGGATGATGTCCACGTTACAGCTGAGCAATTAGTAGAAGTACCTCAAGGAGAAATTACAGAGGGGGGACTTCGTACGAATATTAGTGTTGGAATCCAATACATTGAAGCATGGTTAATTGGTCGTGGAGCTGTCCCTCTATATAACTTGATGGAAGACGCAGCGACTGCTGAAATTTCCCGTGCCCAAGTATGGCAATGGATTCGCCATGATAAAGGGATTCTTAATGATGGAAGAAAAGTAACTCACGAGCTAGTGAATCAGCTCATTGATGAGGAACTTGAAAAAATAAAGGTTGAAGTAGGCGTTGAACGGTTTGAAAAAGGTCGCTTTGACGAGGCTACAAAACTATTTAGACAGTTAATCGAGCAAGAAGAGTTTATCGAATTTTTGACAATTCCTGGCTATGAGAAACTAGATTAATGAGTAGTAGGTTAATAGTTTTTAAGATGCATATATAAGTTATATTTTTTAAAAATTCATATAATTAAAATGACTTGGGAGGAAAATCACAATGAACAAAGCAGAACAAATTCAACAATTAAAAGAAATGTGGAATTCAGAAAGATTTAAAGGAATTAAACGTCCATATACAGCTGAAGAAGTCGTTCGCCTTCGCGGGCAAGTATTAGTTGAACATACGTTAGCAAAAAGAGGGTCAGAACTTCTTTGGAAACAATTAAATGAAGAAGATTACATCCATTCTCTTGGTGCACTTACGGGTAACCAAGCAGTTCAACAAGTAAAAGCAGGTTTAAAAGCAATCTACTTAAGTGGTTGGCAAGTAGCTGCTGATGCAAACTTAGCTGGACAAATGTATCCAGACCAAAGTTTATATCCAGCAAACAGTGTTCCAGCAGTTGTAAAACGGATTAACCAAGCTCTACAACGTGCTTCAGAGATTGATAGCATTGAAGGTCGCGATGATACGAATTGGATGGTTCCAATTGTTGCTGATGCAGAAGCAGGATTCGGTGGTGCATTAAACGTATATGAGTTAATGAAAGGTATGATTGAAGCTGGTGCCGCTGGTGTACACTTTGAAGACCAATTATCTTCAGAGAAAAAATGTGGTCACTTAGGTGGTAAAGTATTGCTACCAACGCAACATGCCATCCGTAATTTAATTGCTGCTCGTCTTGCAGCAGACGTATTAAATGTTCCAACTGTACTTATTGCGCGTACAGATGCAAACGCTGCACAACTATTACAAAGTGATGTAGATCCATATGATCACCAATTCTTAACAGGTGAGCGTTCACCAGAAGGATTCTATTATGTAAACGATGGTATCGAGCAAGCCATTGCTAGAGGTCTAGCTTATGCACCATACGCAGATTTAATTTGGTGTGAAACTTCCGAGCCAAACTTAGAAGAGGCAAAACGTTTTGCAGATGCAATCCATGAACAATACCCAGATAAGATGTTGGCATATAACTGCTCACCGTCATTTAACTGGAAAGCAAAATTAGATGATAAGACAACTGAAGAATTCCAGAAAGAAATTGCGAAAATGGGTTATAAATATCAATTCGTAACATTGGCTGGTTTCCATACTTTGAATCACAGTATGTTTGAATTAGCTTATGATTATCGTGAGCGTGGTATGGCTGCCTATAGTGAATTCCAACAAGCTGAATTTGCTAGCGAAGCAAAAGGCTATACAGCAACTCGTCATCAACGTGAAGTAGGAACTGGTTACTTTGATGAAGTAGCAACAATTGTTTCAGGTGGTCAAAGCTCTACTACGGCTTTAAAAGGTTCTACTGAAGAAGAGCAATTTGTATAAGTCTTAAGCTATTTGCTCAATATAATGGACAATGAACTGTTGAAAGTTATCTTTATCCTTGAGTTTGTAAATTCTCATCCAAGGGGGAGAGCTATCCCCCTAAAAATTCCCTTTTTGTTATCATCTCCACTCTGTTGGAGGTGATTTTTTTAGCTAATAGGAAAGTATAATTCTTCCAATTTCTATTTCCCTATACATCGAATATTCCACGAATTTTTTTCCTAGACTCGACATCGTGTCTATGAACTGAAATTTGTGGACTCGTCCTAAAACAATTTGAAAGAAGCAGACGTCACCAATTACTTTCAGAAAAAAAGAAAAAGTACAATGGTAAAAGGAGAAGAACAAAGAGTTCCTCTCCTTTTACACTATAAATTCCCATCAAACCTTATTCGCTAATCTCTGTACTAAATTGCTTTATTTTACTGTAAATTCGCACCCACAGGAGGGGAACCTACATTTAAACTTTATAGCTTAAATGTACCAATCAAACTATTCATCTCATCCGCCAGATGTGCTAAATGATTTGAGCTTTCTGTAATAATTTCCATTGAACTACTCGTTTGCTGTGACGAAGCGGACGTTTGTTCAACGCCTGAAGCTGCTTCCTGTGTAATGGCATTTATTTCTTCTATCGATTGGTTCATTTCTTTACTATTGGAAGCAATAGTAGCTAAGTTTTCTGTTATATGGTTAATATTATTTACCATTTCGTTAATGGCATGATTAATGTCGTTAAACTTCTCTTCTGTCATTTGAATTTGAGCTGTGCCGTGTTCAACTTCTTTATATCCTTGTTCAAGTGCATTCGTGACTTCACTAATTTCCACTTGAATATGATGTACAATTTCTGTTATATCTTTTATCGAAAATGCAACTTGTTCAGCTAATTTCCTTACTTCATCCGCAACGACAGCAAATCCTCGACCATGTTCTCCTGCTTTTGCTGCTTCAATGGCGGCATTTAATGCTAATAGATTTGTTTGATTAGCAATATCTTTAATCACAGAAATTAATTTAGAAATTTTTTGCGAATCGTGATCAAGACCTTGCACCTTTTGGACAGTATTTTTAACAATCGAATCAATCTTTTCCATTTGATCTGAAGAGGAAGTCATTAATTCGCGCCCATCTAAAGACATATCTACTACCCGTTTTGATGATTGTTCTACATTCGTTCCATGTTCATTTGTTGCTTCAACTTTTTCGTGGAAAGATTTCATGATAGTAGATAAATGACTTGCTCGCTGTGCTTGTTGTTCCGCTCCGCTCGCTAAGTTTTGCATTGTGATGGCTGTTTGTTCCGCACCCATTTTTACTTCATGAGCAGAATGGGTTAACTCTTCACTTTGGTGTGCTACCGTGTCTGAAACAGACTTTATACTCGTAAGCAATTCCCGCATTTGAAGATTCATCTTATTCGTTGCTTGAATGAGCTGACCTGCTTCATCCCTTAAATTCGTTTCTAGAGGTTTTCCACTTAAATTCCCTTCTGCAATCATATTCATTCGCTTCATAACGGCTCTTATCGGATTAGAGATTGAACGAACAGTCCAAGCGGCAACAAAAAGACTAAGGAATATGACGAAAAATGAAATAATAATACTAAATGTACTACCTGTATTCCCAGCTGAAATGATTTCGTCTCCTGTTTGATTAATTTGCTTTTCCCGGTTCGTTGATAGATTTGTAAATGAAGAGATTAGGTCATCCGATAAAGGCTCAACCTTCTCATTTAATCTTTTAATCGCGAGTTCATCATTCCCTTTTGATAGTTCCGCATATACTTCATTAATAATCATATTTACCCATTGTTCTTCTTTCGCAAAGAGGTCCTTCACTTCAGTTGAAGAATCCATTTTTAAAATTTGTTCTTGGATTTTCTTACTTTCCCCAGTGTATTCATTGAACTGCCTTCGATATTTAATATCACCATATAAAATATAGCCCCTTGTTAAGGCTAATCTTTCTGAAACATTAAAGGCTAATTTATTATTGGCGAGAATAAGCTGTAACTCTTTATTTACAATCTCATCCGTTTTCTTATTTGTATGGTAAAAGGAAAATAAGTTATATGAGACGAGTATACCAATTGATAAAATGACTAAAGAAAAACTAAAGACAATTTTTTGTTTAATAGTTTTAAAATTAAATAAATTTTTCACAGAGAACACCTCTAACCTCATAGTATATAAGTACCAATCCCCATTAGTAAAAAGGTAACGAGATATATTATATGATAATATTAATTTTTCCAAAAAACAAATATTATTTTAACAAATAGTAATTTCGAACCTATTATAATTATGTTATTAGTTGATAAAAGGAAATTCTAGTTCGCGATTCCAGGCTTAATGTAAAAAATTAGGTTAAAATAGTAATTAGAAAGGAAGTTTCGTACTTTCATCATTGTGAGAAAGGTTTCATTTATACATAACGGGAAGTAATCATCCCACTTGAAGAATCTAGATCCCCTTCGTAAAGGTCCTCAGTTGGCCTAATTCACAGGAAGGGATGAGTAACTAAAAGGAAAGGAAGTTAAAATGAAGCGGTATATTATTGTTGGCGGAGGAATTTTAGGGGCTTCTACGGCCTATCATTTAGCAAAAATGGGTGTCGAACAAGTAACAATGATTGATCGTAAAGATAAAGGACAGGCGACGGATGCAGCAGCTGGTATGATTTGCCCCTGGCTATCACAAAGAAGAAACAAAGCTTGGTATACACTTGCTAAAAAAGGGGCTGGATATTTTCCCCAATTAATTAGGCAGCTTGAAGTAGACGGTGAAGAAGAAACAGGGTATAAACAAGTTGGTGCAATTCGTATTCACAAAGATATAGAGAAATTAAAAAAGTTGGAGGAAATTGCGAAACAACGGCGGGAGGAGGCTCCGGAAATAGGCGAAATTTCCATCCTTTCCATTGAGGAGTCAAAAAAGCTGTTTCCATTATTGGAGGAAGGGTATCATTCAGTTTTCATTAGTGGAGCTGCCCGTGTGAATGGACGTGCATTAAGGGATGCACTTTTACGTGGTGCAAGGAAGCATGGTGCGAAAATGGTAAACGGTTCAGCTGACATTGTTGTTGACGGGAAAGAGATTCGGGGTGTTCGTGTAAATGGTGAAATAATTGAAGCAGATTGTGTCATTGTAACAGCAGGGGCATGGGCGGATGAGTTATTAGCCCCATTAGGAATTCAATTATTACTTACATATCAAAAGGGGCAAATTGTGCATTTGAAATTGAAGAATGCAAACACAGGAGAGTGGCCAGTGATTATGCCTCCAGGAGACCAAAGTATTTTATCATTTGACAATGGCGAGGTTGTTATCGGTGCAACTCATGAAAACAATACGGGTTTTGATTTTCGTGTAACCGCTGGAGGATTAAACGAAATTTTCACAAAGGCATTTGCCGTTGCACCCGGTTTATCAGATGCTGAGGTTCACGATATTCGTGTAGGTTTCCGTCCTTTCACCCCAAATTTCCTTCCTGTCATTGGGGAAGTTCCTAGGTATCATGGTCTTTATCTCGCCAATGGATTAGGAGCCTCTGGACTGACGACAGCTCCGTTTCTTGGTCAGCAGTTAGCAAAATTAGCAGTGGAAGAAGAATTAGAAATTGATGTGGTAAATTATGATATTCGTGGAGCGATTAAGTGATTTTTGATCGAGGTAGTTAATACTTGAAAATCAACAGGCGCAAATACAATTAGGTAGTGAATGATATTGTAGTCAAAAGGGAAAAGGAGTAAGGTTCAATGAGCAGTAAAACAAATGCGATGAGAATCCTTGATAAGGAAAAAATAGATTTTCGAACATCAAGTTATGATGCGAGCGATGGGAAAATTGATGGAGTTGCTGTTGCGAATAAAGTGAATTTGGCACCAGCGACTGTTTTTAAAACATTAGTTACCCACAATGGGGAAAATTTATATGTGTTTGTGATTCCGGTTGAAAAAGAACTAGATTTAAAAAAGGCAGCAAAAGTGGCAGGAGAGAAAAAGTTAGAAATGTTACATGTAAAGGATTTGTTAAAATGGACAGGTTATGTTCGTGGCGGATGCTCGCCAATAGGGATGAAAAAAGCATATCCGACTTTTATTGATAATCATGCGGAAAAGCTATCAGAAATTGCTGTTAGTGCTGGTAAAATTGGAATGCAAATAATTATTAATCCAAATGATTTAGCAAAAGTTGTTCAGGCCAAGTTTTCTGATTTAACGAAAGAACAGTAATTACTGAGGAAGGAAACATAACTAGGAATCACAAAAAACCGGGGTAAAAAACGACACCCGGTTTTTAAAAGTTGAACAGCCATTTCGTATTTATTTGCTCCGATGAATGATAAGAAGACATCCGTTTTTAGAAGAATTTACTCTTTCTCTTCTAACTTTGCCTTTAATAAATCCCCAAGACTTGTTCCGAAAGATTCTTCCTTTTTCGTATACTTTTGTAGGAGTTTTCGCTCTTCCCGTTTATTGACTGCCTTTTTCTTTCCTTCTGCTTTTTCCACAATATTACAATGACGGCATTGGAAGTATAGCCCAGCCTTTCCTTCATGCATCTCCATCTTTTTATGACATTGTGGGCAGCGGCGGTTTGAAAGCTTTGGCTCCGTCCGGCGACGATAGGAACATTCTAAATTTGAACAGACAAGAATTTTCCCATTTTTTGTATTCCGTTCTTTTAAGAATGATCCACATTCAGGACATTTTGATCCTGTTAAATTTGGTGTTCGGTATTGTTTATCACTTTGTTTAATCTCACGAACGAGAGCCTCTGTTTGCTGGCGAATCTTTTTCAAAAACTGCTGTGGATTTGCTTTTCCACGTGCGATTAATTCAAGTTCCTCTTCCCATTTAGCAGTAAGTTCTGGCGATTTTAAGTCATCGTTTACTAAATCCATTAACTGCTTTCCTTTTTGGGTAGAGAAGAAACGACCGTTTTGTCGCTCAACGACTTCTGTTGCGATTAACCGTTCAATAATTTCTGCCCTTGTAGCTGGTGTACCTAGCCCATATTTTTCCATTTGGCCAAGTAAGTCAGCTTCTGAATAACGTAAAGGCGGTTCGGTTAGTTTTTCATCCATAACAAGATCTTTCATAGAGAATGTTTGTCCTTTATGAATTTGATCAAGAGTAGATACTTCTAACACATCATCATCGTGGCCTTGAACTTTTTTAAAGCCCCAATCGATTACATTTCTAGCTCTCGTCGTAAAAACTTCCCCATTGACTTCGAAATGCGCTTGAACGGTTTCATATTTAAATATTGGATAAAATATCGTTAAGAAGCGGCGAACGATGAGATCATAAATTTTTCGTTCATCGGAAGACAAGTCCCCTAAATGCACACGTTCTTCAGTAGGAATGATAGCGTGGTGATCAGAGACTTTATCGTTGTTAAAAACTCGTTTAGCCAGTACTTTTCCTTTATTTGCTAGTAATGGTTTAGCTTCATCTTTATATGCAGTTGCTACACCTTGAAGTCTTTCTAACATAGTCCCTTGCATATCCGATGTTAAATAACGAGAGTCTGTCCGTGGGTAGGTGACGTATTTATGTTCTTCATATAATTTTTGCAACACATTTAATGTTTTTTTGGCAGAAAACCCGTATCGTTTATTCGCGTCGCGTTGTAATTCATTTAAGTCGTAAAGTAATGGTTGCTGTTCTGATTTTTCCTTTTTCATTACTTGGATGACGGTGGCTTTTTGTCCTTTTATCCGGTTGATTACTTTATCCGCTTCTTCTTTATCAAATATTCGTTTTTCCCCGTTTTTTTCCCATTCTACATCTAGCGAATGGACTTTTCCTCGAATGACCCAATATTTTTTCGGGACAAATTTTTGAATTTGTTTTTCACGGTCAATAATTAAGGATAAAGTCGGCGTTTGTACACGGCCTGCGGAAAGCGGGTCTTTATATTTCGTTGTTAAAGCTCGCGAAACATTTAAACCAATGAGCCAATCCGCTTCAGCTCGGCAAACAGCGGAATGGTAAAGGTTCTCATATTGTTTCCCTGGTTTTAATTGTTTAAAACCATCACGAATCGCTCGGTCTGTCACGGAAGAAATCCATAGTCGTTTAATAGGTTTTTTCCAGTGAATCTTTTCAATAATCCAACGGGCAACGAGTTCCCCTTCACGACCTGCGTCTGTCGCGATAATCAGCTCTGAGATATCTTTTCGTTTAGCCAATCCTTCAATTGCTTTAAATTGATGACTCGTTTGGCGAATGACTTTTAAACCCATTTTAGTTGGAATAATTGGTAAGTCTTCAAGTCGCCAAGTTTTGTATTTTGGATCATAGTTTTCGGGCATTTTTAGCTCAACAAGATGTCCAAGTGCCCATGTTATAATGTAGTTTTTTCCTTCGATATAAGATTTATGCTTTTCGCGTAAGTCGAGGACACGTGCAATCTCCCGTGCTACACTCGGCTTTTCAGCGATAATGAGTGATTTCATAAGAAACTCCTTCCAAAAAAGTGTTCATTTTACCTCTGTCTTATGTTAGTATACCAAATTATGAAGGGAACCAATATAGACAAGGGTGTTATTTCAAATGGCTTGACATAGGCGTTGAATTATCATATAATTATTTCGAATTCGAGATAATAATTTTAAAGGATTGAATGATATGGAAATGAATGAAGTGAAAAGAGACCAAGATGTTTCATTAAAACTATTCATTGTACTATCTAGAGCGCTTGAAGCAATAGAGAAGCAAATCGTAAAAAATGTAAAAGATTATGGCTTGAATTTAACTGAATTTGCTGTGCTTGAATTGCTTTTTCATAAGGGTGACCAACCTATACAAAAAATTGGTCAAAAAATTCTATTGGCTTCAAGTAGTATTACGTATGTTGTTGATAAGTTAGAAGAGAAAAATTACTTAGTTAGAAAAGCATGCCCGACAGATCGCCGTGTTACCCATGCCTCAATTACTGACGAAGGGAAGAAAATAATGGAAGATATCTTTCCGCGGCATAAAGAGGCGATGAGTAAAATTATGGCTGGCTTAAACACAGATGAAAAAGAAATGGTTGTTGAAAAACTAAAGAAGCTCGGATTATATGCTCAACAGCTAGATTAACATGCTCTATCGAATGGAATAGAAAGGAAGGGGCTGTCCAGAAGATCATATTTTGATTTCTGGCGGTCCTTTTCATGTTTCAAAACGTTGATATATCAATTTTCTTGATTATCACATTTTGGCAATTGGGAAAGTAAAAATTTTCCTCTACGCATAAGTGCATAAGGAAGGCTCTAGTAGCATTGCATTGCAGCCCAAAAAAGCTTTTTCGACGAACTACGGGTGGAGGCTCTAGCGTCCCTGAGTTTTTTAGATATCCCTTTTTGAACAGACTCTTTGTCGTGGGTATCATTACTTATCGTTTTCTTTCAAATCCGATAAATCTCGTTCCTTGAAAAGTAAGAATTCCGTCATCCTCTTCTACAAGCTTTCCGTACTCTTTTCCAGAAACAGTAAATTCCAAACGATCTCCACTCTCAAATTCAAATGTAACATAATATGTTGTATAGGATGAATGAGATGCGACGTCATTATTCATACTTGTACTTCCATGTACGTCTGAACGTTTTGTTTTTACGACGGCAGGAACACTTAACCGAGGTGAGTTTTCATTTTTTCTCCATTGGCTAATTCCTTTAATCATCGTAAAGATAATCATACTAAAGACGAAGATAAAACAGAGTCCAATAAAAACTGAGTCGAAATGATAAAATATATCTCCAAAAAAGAATGAATCCACTATGTGTATCTCCCCTTATTTTTGTTTATTAGTCATACGTGTAGAAGGATGAAAAGTTTCACACTAGGGAAAAAATAAAGGTGTCTTTGATAAATGATAACGATTATCAATTAAGGTAGAAATGATTGATTTTAAGTTGTATACTAATGAAGGAAAATACTGAAACTATTCGTACAGAATGCTAGAAGGAAACTTGAGATGGTAGACTTAAAAATCAAAAGGCTACCAATGGTGGAACATACACTTGTATGAAAAAGGGATGGAGAATCAGAAAACGAGTATAAAGAAGATGATTTCTGATTACTGAATCGGAACGCTTGTCTCTGTACCAGTTCGTTTACTTTTAGCAAGTACGCTTATTCCGTTTGCGGAAGTTATTGAAGATGATGCAAACCCAATTTTATTTGCTGGTGCGGTCGTTCTTCACTACTTTCGACAAATCGCTGGCTTGCCCTTATCGTTATTATTCCTTATGGACCATCTACTGGAATCTAAGGATTGTTCAAGACGGGAAAAATGTATTTATTTCGTTTTTTAGATTTGTTTCCCTTGTCCTTTTACTTGCTTATATGAATGCTGGATGGATGAATATTGCAGGGGTCTTTTTAATTGAAATTGTTTCAGGCACATTAAGTCGCATGGGAGTCAATTTTGGTGTACAATTTATGGTGTTATATTCTGCACCATGGCTAATATCGGTTTTGGCCGGTTAGTGATTTTTTTAGAAAGTGGGGAATTGTATTGCACAGCTTAGAAAAAAGAGGGATTGGTACGGCTCATAGTAAAGTGATTCTCATTGGTGAACATGCTGTTGTTTACGGCGAGCCTGCAATTGCACTCCCTTTCCCCCGTGTTTTAGCAACAAGTGTTGTGGAAGAAAATCATGGACCGATTCTAGTTGAAAGTAAACAATATACAGGTCCACTTGATCAAATACCCGATCGGATGAAGGGGTTAGCACTTTGTGTAAAAGAAACAATGAAAGAGTTAAATCAAAGTGAAGAAGATCTGAAAATTTCCCTTCAATCGGAAATTCCAATTGGACGTGGGTTAGGTTCTAGTGCTGCTACTGCACTAGCGATTGTTCGTGGACTAGCTAGCTTTTTCCAAAAACCATTACCGAAAGATAAGTTACTTTCGCTTGGGAATGTTGCTGAAAAATATGCACATGGAAATCCTAGTGGAATTGATATCGAAGCGGTTTTCCATGATTGTCCAATTTGGT
Source organism: Bacillus andreraoultii (assembly GCF_001244735.1). Lineage (GTDB taxonomy): Bacteria > Bacillota > Bacilli > Bacillales > Caldibacillaceae > Caldifermentibacillus > Caldifermentibacillus andreraoultii. The sequence goes on along the minus strand of NZ_LN868936.1, from coordinate 204,336 downwards.
TTCGGAAAGGTGAACAGCCTAAGTCAGTATTCATTCAATCTTCCTTTTATCTTGTTGTTAGTGATACAGGTGAAATCGGAAATACACGACTCGCTGTGAATAGTATACTTGAAAAGAGAGAGACAGATCTATTGAATACCGAGCGAGCGATTAAACGTTTAGGTGTACTTACGGAAAAAGCGAAAAATGCACTTCAACAAGGAAACCTTGAAGAACTTGGGAAATTTTTAAATGGCGCACAAATCGAATTACAACATTTAGGTGTAAGTGATAAAAATATCGATTACTTAGTAGAGATAGCAAAAAAGGCAGGGGCACTCGGTGCGAAATTAACAGGTGGTGGCCGTGGCGGATGTATGATTGCTTTAGCTAAGGAAGAGGGACAAGCATCATTTATAGCAAAAGCATTAACAGAAGCAGGAGCGAACAAGACATGGTTTTTCAAAGTAGATGCGACGAATGAAAACCTGTTTGATGAATGGGGTGAAAATATTGAAAGCAACAGCTAAAGCCCATACGAATATTGCATTAATTAAATATTGGGGAAAACGGAATGATCGTCTTATTTTACCGACCAATAGTAGTTTATCTGTCACACTTGATCGATTTTATACCGTAACAACGGTCGATTTTGATAAAGAACGAACGGAAGATGTCTTCTATCTAAATGGCGAACTGGCGCCCGAAAAGGAAACAAAGAAAGTTTCTACATATTTAAATAAAGTTAGAGAATTCGCAGGTGTTGAGCTCTTCGCTTCTGTCTTTTCGGAAAATCATGTACCCACTGCAGCTGGTTTTGCGTCGTCTGCATCCGGATATGCTGCGCTTTCGGCCGCTAGTACGAAGGCGATTGGACTAAACTTAACTCCACGTGAACTATCCCAATTTGCTCGGATTGGTTCTGGTTCAGCATGCCGTTCTATTTATGGAGGATATGTTGAGTGGCAGATGGGCGAAAAAAATGATGGCTCTGACTCGTATGCTGTTCCACTTTTAGATGGAAAAGAATTTCCTATTGCGGTTTTATCTGTAATGGTAAATGCAAGTGAAAAAAAGGTGCTCAGTCGTGAAGGTATGAAACGAACGGTAGAAACTTCACCATTTTATCAAGGTTGGTTGGAATCGGCAGAAAAAGAATTAGTAGAGATGAAACATGCACTTACATTACGAGATTTTACTAGGCTAGGTACAATTGCTGAAAAAAATGCGTTAAAAATGCACGCAACGACACTTGGAGCGGATCCACCATTTCTTTATTGGCAAAGTGGGACACTACAAGTCATGGATGCAGTGGAAAATTTACGTTCAAAAGGATTGGAAGCATATTTTACGATTGATGCGGGACCGAATGTGAAGGTACTTTGTCAACCGTCCGACGTGGAAAAAATTACTGCTCAACTAAAGGAAGTTCCGTCTGTACAGCATATTTATCCGTGTCAACCAGGGCCGGGAGTAACGTATTTAGACGGTGTTCATATAGCGGATGTAAATAATAGGGGCGATCTTGATGGATAGTTCAACCATACATGTTCAAGTACCTGGTAAATTATTTGTAGCTGGTGAATATGCGGTTTTAGAACGAGATCAACTAGCCATCGTGCTTGCCGTGAACCGTTATATGACAGGTACGATTCAAGAAGCGAGCAAACATACGATAAGTTTACCTCAACTAGGATATGATGAAATTCATTTCGAAGTGAAAAAAGGTGAAGTCTTCTTTAGTCAAAACGAAAAGAAATTCCCTTTTGTAAGAAATGCTTTATCTATTTTCTATCAGTTTTTATATGAAGTTGGTATTTCACCACGTCCGTTTCGGTTAACGGTTACTAGTGAATTAGATGATAAAACGGGGAAAAAGTTTGGATTAGGATCTAGTGCGGCTATTGTAGTAACGGTTATCACTGCATTGCTTAATTTCTACCAGTGTAAGATGATACGACCATCGAAGGAATTGATTTATAAATTATCAGCAATCATCCATTATCAAACCCAAGGAAACGGTTCATGTGCAGATATTGCCGCTTCAACTTATGGTGGGTGGTTATCGTATCAAATGTTTCAACCCGATTGGCTTATCGGTGAACTAGAAGGTGGAACAAGCTTGAACGAGTTAGTGAAAATGGATTGGCCAAGCCTTTATATAAAACGGATATCAGCACCGAGTAGGCTGAGTTTTGCAGTGGGCTGGACGAAAACGGCAGCTTCTACAGCACCAATGGTTAGTCATGTTCAAAAGTTAAAAGAAGAAGCACCAAGTTTATATGAAGAATTTTTGTTAGGTAGTAGACGTGCAGTCTTACAAATTCTTGACAGCTTTAAACGTGATGATATAGATGGAGCAATCGAGGGTTTTGCTGAAAATCGTCGAGTATTAAAAAAGTTAAGTGCCTATGCAAAAGTAGATATTGAAACACCCGCTTTAAAAAAATTCATTGAAATTGCGAATAAGTACGGTAGTGGAAAATCATCAGGTGCTGGCGGTGGTGATTGTGGAATTGCATTCGTAAAGGACCGTCAGCATATTGATTTTATGTTAAAAGAATGGCGTGATGCCAATATCGAACCGCTTGGACTACAACTATCTAATTATGGTGCAATTCCAAGTGAAGAATAAATCTATACTTACTATTTCACCTGAAAGAAGGTGTTTTGATTGCCTGAAGAAATTAATAAAAGAAAATCAGAACATATTAATATTGTATTAAATGAAAAAGTAACTGGTACAAATGTAACAACTGGTCTTGAACATGTAAGATTTATCCATAATGCTTTGCCTGAAGTAGATTTTGGCGAAATATCATTGGCGACTAAATTTTTAGAAAGACCAATTGAAACGCCTTTTTTAATTAGTTCTATGACGGGTGGGGCACTCATGGCGGAAAATATTAATCGGAATTTAGCCATTGCAGCTGAAGAACGTGGTTGGGTTCTCGCGCTAGGTTCCACTCGGGCTTTAATTGAAAGTTCTGAGCATCACGCCTCTTTTCAATTAAGAAAGTATGCACCCAATATCCCGATTGTAGCAAATTTAGGTGCAGTCCAATTGAACTATGGTTTTGGTGTAGAAGAATGCAAACAAATCATTGAAATTACAGATGCTGATGTGCTAGTTCTGCACTTAAATAGTATTCAAGAAATTGTACAAGATGATGGAAATACGAATTTTAAAGATTTGTTACGTAAAATTGAGCAGCTATGTTCAAAATTAGATGTTCCGGTCGGTGTAAAAGAAGTTGGCTGGGGAGTTGATGGAGAGGTAGCTGCACGATTAACAAATGTCGGTATTTCTTTTATCGATGTTGCTGGAGCGGGCGGTACATCCTGGAGTCAAGTCGAAAAGTTTCGCTCTAAAGAAAAAGCAAAAAGAATCGCTGCTGAAGCATTTAGTGACTGGGGAAATCCAACGGTCGAATGTGTTCGTTCGGTTAGAGCTCAATTACCCAATCAAACGATTATTGCAAGTGGTGGCATGCGGACTGGTGTTGATGCAGCTAAAGCAATTGCGATTGGAGCAAATCATGTTGGGTTTGCCCGTTCGATTTTAAAAGAAGCGACAGAAACTCCAGAAGCCGTTATGGAAGTAATGGAGACACGGGAACTTGAACTAAAGATGGCCATGTTCGGAATTGGTGTCAAAACGCTAGAAGAATTAAAGAAAACGAATCGAGTATATATTGAAAAGTCTTGAAGATTTCAAGGCTTTTTTTGTTGGGAAAGAGGAGGATTTCTGAGAAAGGAGGTCGACTTTGGGAACCCTCAAACTTCGGAAAAAAGTGCTAGACTTCGGAAATAACTCTCAAACTTCGGAAAAAGCCCCTCAACTTCGGAAAATCCGGGTGTCTGTAATTTCGCGGAGCTCCCAGCATTTACTGTCGAAGCAAGCCCAAATACTGTCGAAGTTCCCCTTGTACTGTCGAAGAATATTACCCAATTCCTCTCGAATCCCTCCACTTACAGTCGAAGCCTCTCATTTACAGCTAAAAATCCCCCTTTTGCTATCGCCCCCCTCCGAACCCCCTCAAAGAAGTTCCGCTTTATTATCATGATTTTTTAATTTGTAGAGATAATAATGAATGATGGTATAATATACTTATTAAAGAAATTGTCAATTTTTTTGAGAAGAAGTGAACAGACAGGAAAATTGGAGGTTAATATGGTGAGTAAAAAATACACCGATGATTCATTAGCATTGCACACGGATTTTTACGAGTTAAATATGGTTCAATCTTATTGGAAGGATGGAGTACATAATAAGAAGGCTGTTTTTGAAGTTTTCTTTCGTAAAATGCCTTTTAGACATGGATACGCTGTTTTTGCTGGATTAGAAAAAATCATCCAATATTTAAGTGACTTTCATTTTACTGACAGTGATCTTGCCTATTTACGTGAAATTGGATATGAAGAGGAATTTCTTACGTACTTAAAAAGTATTCGTTTTACAGGAACGGTGCGCTCAGTTGTCGAAGGTGAAATTGTTTTTGCGAATGAGCCACTTATACGAGTAGAGGCACCTTTAGCTGAGGCACAATTAATTGAAACGGCCTTACTAAATATTGTGAATTACCAAACATTGATAGCGACAAAAGCATCACGAATTAAACAAGTTATTGGTGATGAACCGATGGCTGAATTCGGTTCAAGACGGGCACAAGAAATGGAAGCGGCAGTTTGGGGAGCACGTGCAGCAGTTATCGGTGGTTGTGATTCTACCTCAAATGTTCGTGCAGGGAAGTTATTCGGTATACCTGTCTCGGGAACTTTAGCTCATTCAATGGTTCAAGTATATCATGATGAATATGTAGCATTTTCAAAATATGCAAGCACTCATAAAAATTGTGTTTTTCTTGTTGATACATACGATACATTAAAATCTGGTGTACCCAATGCAATAAAGGTAGCAAAAGAATTCGGTGATAAAATTAACTTTATCGGCATTCGTATTGATAGTGGTGACCTTGCTTATTTATCAAAAGAGGCAAGAAAAATGCTTGACGATGAAGGATTTTCGAATGCGAAGATTTTTGCTTCAAATGATTTAGATGAGCATACAATTATTAATCTAAAAGCTCAAGGGGCGAAAATCGATAGTTGGGGAATTGGAACAAAACTAATTACTGCTTATGATCAACCGGCTTTAGGAGCGGTGTATAAACTTGTTGCGATTGAAGAGAATGGACAGCTAGTTGATACAATAAAAATTAGTGGAAATCCTGAAAAAGTAACGACTCCGGGACTAAAACGGGTTTATCGGATTATTAATAAACATAGTGGAAAATCAGAAGGGGACTACATTACACTCGATTGGGAAAACCCACTTGAAGAGGAACCGTTGAAAATGTTCCACCCCGTTCATACATTTATAAGTAAGTATGTAACAAACTTTGACGCAGTTGATTTACATAAAGATATATTTGTAAATGGGGAATTGACTTATGAACTTCCAACGATAAAAGAAATTAAAGAATACGTTAATCAAAATCTTAATCTTTTATGGGACGAATATAAACGAATTCTTAATCCGACACTTTATCCAGTTGATTTAAGTCAAGCATGTTGGGATAATAAAATGGCAAACATCGATAAAGTTCGACAAAAGGTTGCAAAGTTAGAATACTAATTTTTTTATATAAAGGCCAGCTCCTTTCATTGAGAAGCTGGTCTTTTCCTTATGGTCTAATAAACATTTGTGTCCAATAATGTCTACCTGATCCACCAGCAGCATAGCCTACACCAATTTGTGTATAGTTTGTACTTAAAATATTTGCCCTGTGACCTGGGCTGTTCATCCATGAAGTAACAACTGCTTGTGGCGTACTTTGCCCCTCAGCAATATTTTCCCCCGCAGCTGAAGAGCGAATGCCAAAGTTATTCATCATTGTAAATGGGCTACCATACGTTGGCGAAGTATGGGAGAAGTAACCGCGATCTCTCATATCCATACTTTTGTACCTAGCTACACGGGATAGCTCCCAATTATGAGTCATTGGTTTCAAACCAGCTTTTGCCCGCTCTTGGTTCACTAATTTTACAACTTGAGCTTCAAAGTTTTTCTCTGAAATCGCAGGGATTGTTAATTTTTGGTTTGGATAGATCATTGACGGGTTTTTAATTTGTGGGTTTGCCTTAATAAGTTCACTAATTCCTACTTGAAATCGCATAGCAATTTTCCACATACTATCCCCTGATTTAACTGTGTATGTAGTTTGACCGAAAGCGCTGGTAGGGAAAAGTAAAAACAGTGTAAATACCGCAACTATCAACCTTTTCATGCTATTCACCTCCTGAAATTACTGTACCCTTAAATAATTTTTTATAATAAGGAAGTTTTTAAAATAAAAGGAAGGAAAAGGGAGGGGAAAAATAATGTTGCAAATTGTCAAAATATTTATATAGATACTTTGGTGGAAGCCCTTTCATTTTCACTCTAAGTAACATATAATAAAATATGAACAATTTGTGAACAATTATTGTCTTATTTTTGAACTACTTATTCAAATTGTGGTTAATATTTGAACAGGAGGCGTGTTTAATGGGTAAATTTTTAATGGGTTTTTATTTTCTTGTAGGTCTTCTCTGTTCTATTAGTGTTGTCGGATCAATTCTTGTCGGTCATGTCTTACTTGTTTCTTGGTTACTTCTTGCAGTAGCAGTTAACTTTCTTATGTTTTATATGGTACAGAAAGCAGAACGAATGAAGAATGAGGGGAAGAAGAAACCAAAGCTCATACGAATTTGATAAGTTGGCCACTCTAAGTAATAATCACTATATTAGGTAACTGATACCTATTTAATAGTGATTTTTTTTGGATTTTTTTGGGAGAGGATAGAAAAATTATGTTATGATAAATTTGATATTTTAAAATATATCTTTAGAAGGGAATATAAGTTATAGTGAATCAATCGGAACAGTGGTCAACAAAACTTGGATTTATTCTTTCTGCTGCGGGATCAGCAATTGGATTAGGAGCAATTTGGAAGTTCCCGTATGTTGCAGGAGTTAGTGGTGGAGGAATTTTCTTCTTAATATTTTTGTTTTTTACACTCGTTATAGGTTTCCCATTATTATTAGCCGAATTTGTGATTGGAAGAAGTACACAACAAAATGCGATTCAAGCGTATAAAGTAATTGCACCGAATACAAAATGGTACTATATCGGTTATTTAGGGGTGATTACTTGTTTTATTTTGTTATCTTTCTATAGCGTTGTTGGTGGTTGGATAATTATTTATATCATAAATACAGCGTTAGGCAGGTTAAATGGGTTGAATGCTGCTGAATATGCGGATATATTTGGACAAACCATTTCCAATCCTTTGATTAGTATAAGTGTCCATTTCCTATTCATGCTCATCACAATCATTGTAGTTGGAAAAGGTGTACAAAATGGGATTGAAAAGGCAAGTAAAATTATGATGCCCTTATTGTTTATTTTGTTCACTTTATTAATTATTCGTTCGTTAACATTACCAAATGCGAGCCTAGGAATTAAGTTTTTATTTTATCCAGATTTTTCAAAAGTAACTTCGGAAGGGATTTTAGCCGCATTAGGTCAATCGTTTTTCACATTAAGTGTTGGGGTATCGGTCATGGTTGCTTATAGTTCTTATGTACCTAAGACGACGAATTTGTCAAAATCAGCTTTATCGATTGTCTGTATGAATATTTTTATCGTTATATTAGCAGGATTAGCTATTTTCCCAGCAGTTTTTTCATTTGGTTTAAAACCTGATTCTGGTCCAGTATTATTATTTCAAGTTTTACCAAATGTTTTTAATCAAATGACATTCGGGATGTTCTTCTTCTTATTGTTTCTAATTTTATTTTTATTTGCAGCCTTAACTTCGGCTTTTTCAATGTTAGAAATTATTGTGGGCGTCATTGCAAAGGGGAATCAGAAACTCCGAAAGAAATGGTCTTGGATCATTGGACTTGCTATCTTTATTTTCGGAATACCTTCAGCACTATCTTATGGTATATGGGCAGATTTCCAGCTATTTGATAAAATTATCTTTGATGTAGCCGACTATTTAGTTAGTAATATTTTAATGCCAATAGGAGCGCTACTGATTTCAATTTTTGTTCCTGCGAAGATGAAAAAGTCTATGATCTATGAAGAGTTGCAATCTGAGGGACCGATTCCAAAGGCGCTTTTTCAAGGGTGGTATGTCCTTGTACGTTACGTAGCACCGATTGCTATTATACTCGTCTTATTTGATCTACTCGGTATATGGGACACAATCTTTTGAGACATGAAAGGCAAGCTCTTAGTCGTTTTAATGAAGGACCACATCATATTTTGTGGTTCTTTTAACGTTAGTAAAGATAGGAGAGATTGCTTTAAAGAGGAATTTCTCCCAAAACATATTTTTCCAAGCATTTTCAAACGAAATAGTTATAAACAACATACAAACTGTGTTAAAATAGTAAACAGGAATGATTTACTTAGTAAGGAGCGTAATACAAAATGGATTATCGAGTATTGCTTTATTATAAATATGTAACAATAGAAGACCCAGAAACATTTACTGAGGAACATCTTCAATTTTGTAGAGATTTAGGTTTAAAAGGTCGGATTCATATTAGTTATGAAGGAATCAATGGCACAGTTTCCGGAACGGTTGAACAAACGGATAAATATATGGAAGCCATGAAACAAGACCCTAGATTTAGCGATATGATTTTTAAAATTGATGAAGCAGAAGGACATGCGTTTAAAAAAATGCACGTTCGCTTCCGTAAAGAAATAGTCAATTTAAGTCTTGAAGAAGATATCAATCCGAATGAGTTAACAGGGAATTATCTTCCACCAAAAGAATTTTTCAAAAAAATGCAAGATCATAATACCATTGTGATTGATGTAAGAAATGACTATGAGTATGATTTAGGGCATATTCGTGGAGCTGTTCGTCCAGATGTAAAAACATTCCGTGATACACCTGAATGGTTCCGTCAAAATAAAGATAAATTTAAAGGAAAGACAATTCTAACCTATTGTACAGGTGGAATTCGCTGTGAGAAATTTTCCGGTTGGTTAAAACGAGAAGGTTTTGAAGATGTATACCAACTTCACGGTGGGGTTGTAACTTACGGAAAAGACCCGGAAGTGAAAGGTCAACTATGGGATGGAAAATTATATGTATTTGATGAACGGATTAGTGTTCCAGTAAACCAAGTTGAACATGTTGTTGTTGGAAAAGACTATTTCGATGGAAAGCCTTGTGAGCGCTATGTAAACTGTGCAAATCCAGAATGTAATAAACAAATCCTTTGCTCAGAAGAAAATGAACATAAGTACTTACGTGGATGTACACATGAGTGTCGCGTTCACCCAAGAAACTTATATGTAAAAGAACATGGTTTGACAGAGGAACAAATTAAAGAAAGATTGGCTGCTATTGGTGAACAGCTCGATAGTAAGAAAGAAGCAGCTTTATAAATTTAGAATGAAGGGCTTATCTCTTTCAATGTGGAGATAAGTCCTTTTCATTTAGGCTGTTTTCCTTTGAAAAATATTGATGATCGCAAAATCTTTGGGGCGACTCCAAGATAATACCAATCACATTTCACTTCGAGCGATGTTTCGCTAACTCGATCATTCCTTATCCTATGGGAAACGTTCGCCTTATGCTGATCAGTCTAATTTTCAAATAAACGAGGTGTTAGAACAGAATCCAAACAAAAAATGGTATTAGGAAAGAACTAAAAATGGCTGATAAAATCATACCTGCAGAGCTGACTGAGCCAGTTTCTAAGTTGTATTCAAATGCTTTAGTCGTACCGATTGCATGAGATGCATTCCCAAAAGCCATTCCACGAGCAATATCATTTTCAAATTTACACAATTTAATTAAAAATGGTCCAAGTATAGCACCAGTAAATCCGGCAATCATAACATATACGGCTGTTAGTGAAGAAATACCACCAACTTGACTTGAAATTTGGATCGCAACAGCCGTTGTAATTGATTTTGAGAAAGCAGTTAAGATCATTTCTTTCGGATAACCAAGTATACTTAAAAAGATATAAACAGATAAAATATTTATGATGATAGCAAGCAGAATACTAAACATTATAGGTTGGAAGTATTTTGCTAATAGACTCTTATACTTATATAAAGGAAGAGCTAACGCTACAACAGTCGGCCCTAATAACTCATGAATCCATTTACCACCAATCATATAAGTATCATAGGAAGTATTTAAAAAGAGTAACAGGATAATTACGATAATCGTAGTTATTAAAGTAGGATTTAATAAGGGGTTTTTAAATTTTATATATAGCTTTTTTGCTACAAAGAAAATACCTACTGTTAGCAAAATCATACTTACACCAGTCATAAAATTACTCATGCCGTATTTTTCTCCTTTTCTCCAACAGGTGATTTCCCCCATTTTTCACAAATAAAACCAGACCCGATAAAAACAAGACAGCTACTGATGATTAAACTAAAAACAAGAAGTAAACCTTTCCCTTGAAAGATTTGAAAATAATTCATGACTCCGACCGTTGCAGGGACGAGGAATAACATCATGAGTGATAAAAGAAAGTTTGCTCCTGTATCAATATATTTTTCCGGAAGAAGTTTACTAGATAAGAGGATAAATAATAATAATAAGCCAATAATACTTCCCGGAATGGTTAAGTGTAGTTTTACTTGAATAAATTGACCAAAGAAGTAAAAGGCTGTAATGAAACAAGTTTGCAAGCCTATTTTTATAAACTTTATCATCTTACCAGCCTCCATAAATGATTATCTGTTAAATAACAGTTACTTTATTTTACACCCTGTATCAATGAAACTCAATGAAAAAGTATGATAATGAACATACATAAGGTCATAAGAAAAAGCCATAGATTATAATTTTATATAAAGAAAACTCAAGTGTCCACAAGCGTTGGCGAAATGAGAGACAAAGTTCGCTGAACGGAAAGAGAGTTTTTCGGCTTTGATGGAATGTTGCTTACACCTTCCTTATGTGCTTATGCGTAAAGGAAAGTAGAAATGAGAGAGCAAATAAAAAGCCTCCACATAAAAGTGGAAGCTTTAAAAGTAAAGATTAGTGAATGGAGTGTCCTGCTGTCATGACCCAAATAGATCCGATGACAATAACAACTGCCATGAATATCGCATAGACTGTATGAACAACTTTAGAGTCACGGTCTTCTCCTTCAGTCATATGCATGAACATGAATAGTTGCAATCCTGCTTGGGCAACTGCAAAAATTGCTATGATTAACATAATCGTACCTTTTGCTAGTGAAGTTTGAAAGGCAACTAACAGTGTAGCGATTGTTAATGCGATTGATAAAAGAAACCCAACAACATGACCATAGGGGAAACCTTTTTCTACTTTACCGTTCATTTAAATTGACCCCCCTACATAAATAAATGTAAAGATGAAAATCCAAACAACATCAAGGAAATGCCAATATACTCCCCAAATATGAACCTTTGTTGCAGTAGCTGGTGTAATCCCTCTTTGGAGCAATTGAATAATAACCAATATAGCCCATACAATCCCTAGCGTTACGTGAGCACCGTGCGTACCTAATGTTGTTAATAAGCTAGATGTAAATGCACTTGTTTGAATTCCAGCTCCAACAGATACATAATGGATGAACTCATTAATTTCCATGTATAGGAAGCCGCCACCAAACAATAACGTAATGATTAACCAAGTAATTAACCCTTTTACGTTACCCCGTCGCATTTGATGAATAACGAGACCAGCTGTAAAGCTACTAGTTAAAAGAAGCATTGTCTGAATGACGACATCTTTCATAACAAATATTTCTTTACCAGTAGGGCCGCCCGCGGTTCTTTGATGAAGAACCCCATAGACGGCAAATAATGTTGCAAACAAAATAATTTCAGCTGCGATAAAAATCCAGAAACCAAGTATATTTAACTTTCCTTGTTCCGATTGATATTCCGTAGGTACAGAGTGATTAATCATTTTGCTTTCCATTTCGAATCACCTCTCCATGTACGCTCTTTCTCGATGATTTCCTCAACCGGTACATAATAACCATCATCGTATTCAAATGAGCGTTTAATCATTCCTGCGAACACGAGAATAGCTCCTATTACAGCTAATGGAATCCATTCGAACACAAGGAAGAATCCAAATGCTAAGAATGCCGCTCCCATGTATACAGGCTGTCCTGAATTACTTGGCATATGAATTGGTTTTAATTGTTTCGGATCGAGTGTTAAATCTTCTTTGTTTTGCTTCATTTCCCAGTAAGCATCTAGTTCTTTAACTTCTGGTGTTACTGCAAAGTTGTAATGTGGTACAGGTGTTGCAGTAGCCCATTCTAAAGTTCTTGCTGTGCCCCATGGGTCGTTTGCAGTTGTTCTCTTTTCGTAACGAATACTCCAGTAGATGTTGTAGCAAAGTGCGGCGAAACCAGCTGCTAAAATAAGCGCACCTACTGCTGACAATGCATATAATGGCCAGAAACCAGAATCTGCAGAGTATGTGTACATCCGTCTTGCTGCTCCTTGTAGTCCAAGGAAGAACATTGGGAAGAATGTTAAGTTAAATCCAATATTAAATAACCAGAAATGCCATTTACCAATACGTTCGTTTAATTTAAAGCCAAATACTTTTGGCCACCAATAGTAAAGTGCTGCGAATACTGCATAGACAACACCAGGAATCAATGTGTAATGGAAGTGAGCAACTAAGAACAATGTATTATGATATTGGAAGTCTGCTGAAGCCATTCCAAGCATAACCCCTGTTACCCCACCAATTAAGAAGGTTGGAATAAAGGCAAGTGCCCACATCATTGGTGCTGTAAATTCAATTCGACCTTTCCGCATTGTAAACAACCAGTTAAAGATTTTAATCCCTGTTGGAACAGCGATTGCCATCGTTGTAATTGAGAATACGGAGTTAACTGCTGGTCCGACACCCATTGTATAGAAGTGGTGAACCCAAACAAGCATACTTAGTGCTGAAATAACAACGATTGCCATAACCATTGATGTATAGCCGTATAGACGTTTTTTCGAGAATGTTGCTACAACTTCTGAATAAATACCGAATGCTGGTAGAATAACGATATACACTTCTGGGTGACCCCATAACCAGAATAGGTTTGCCCAAAGCATATCTAATCCGCCACTTGAAACGGTAAAGAAGTGTGATCCGAATATACGATCCATTGTTCCCATTAATAATGCAATGGTAAAAATAGGGAACGCAATAACAATGATTAAAGAAGTAATTAATGTCGTCCAAGTGAACATTGGCATTTTCATTAACTTCATTCCTGGTGCACGCATTCTTAAAATCGTGGCAATAAAGTTAATACCTGTCATTAACGTACCAAAACCAGCGATTTGAATGGCCACCATATAGAAGTTGTTCCCGATACCCGGTGTAAACTCTTTACCTGCAAGAGGGAAGTATGATGTCCATCCTGCATCAGGAGATCCTCCGACAACGAAAGAAATATTAAATAGCATTGCCCCTGCAAAAGTTAACCAGAAGCTTAATAAGTTAAGTTGTGGGAAAGCAACGTCACGTGCGCCGATTTGAAGTGGCATAACAACGTTCATAATCCCGATTAACATAGGCATTGCCATGAAAAGAATCATAATAACGCCATGAGTTGTAAATACTTCATTATAGTGCTGTGCATCTAAAAATGTATTTTCTGGAACAGCTGTTTGAGCTTTCATCATTAAGCCGTCGACACCGCCACGGAAGAACATTAATACCCCCATGATGATGTACATAATCCCAATTCTCTTATGGTCAACTGAAGTGAACCATTCATCCCATAAATATTTCCATTTTTTAAAATAAGTTAGGCCAACAACAATACCAACCATTGTTAGTACGATTGCAATTTGTGAACCTAAAATTAGTGGATCACCTGTGATCAATATTTTATCCCATTTAATGTCCACTATGGTCACCTCCATGATGGTCACTATTTTCTGTATCGTTGTCTACATTTTTATTTTTATCCGTAAATGTTTTTCCTGGATAACCATGAACACGGTATAATTCAGGGTTTAAATATTCTTTTGCATTGTGATCGGCATGGTCTACCCATTCTAAATGAGTATTTGAGTATGTTTCTCTACCTAAGTGTGAAGGTTCGAGTTTCTTCGCGTATTCATCTTCTGTCAATTTTGGTGCTTTTTCTTGTACTTCTTTTACCCATTTATCAAAATCTTTTTGTGATTGGGCAAGTACTTCAAATTCCATTTCTTTAAAACCTTTACCATTAAAGTTGGAATTTCGACCAAAGTAAGAACCTTCATGCTCTGCAACAATATAAAGTTCTGTTTCCATTTTTGCCATCGTGTACTTTTGACCACTTAAGGCTGGAATCCAGAAAGATTGCATAGTTCCTGCTGATGTTAATTTAAATTCAACTGGACGATTAACTGGAATGTTTACATAGTTAATTGTTTCGATATTTTGTTCTGGGTAGCTAAAAATCCATTTCCAGTCAGCAGATGTAGCGTGAATCACTAATGGTTTTTGATCCTCATAACCTGCTGGAACTTCTTCTAAATTATATAAAGTTTTTACAGTTGGAACCATTAAGATAATAACAATAATGAATGGAATGGCAGTCCAAATAATTTCAATTAAATGGTTACCTTTTTGTTGTGGTGGTTCATAATCTGCATTATCTGGACGAGCGCGATATTTCCAGACAATGTATATAAACATTGCAATAACTACTGCCATGATTAGTCCAATCCATACAAGAGACCAATTAATAAGATCCTTAATCGTTTCAGCTTGAGGTCCCTTTGGATTAAAGACAACCAATTCAGCCATTTCACAGCCGCTCAAAAAGAAAACGAGCATCAGTGAAAGTGCCGATAAAAATAGGCTTTTCATCTTTCTCATATGACTCTCCCTTTCTATAAAATTATTATTCATAAATTAAACATAAATTGATAGATTTGTTCACACATTTGTTTAAATTTGTTCACAATTCAGACAAAAGTGTTAATTGATTCACAAATCCGTCAATAATCTTGCATGTAAAGGTTTTCTAACGTAAATAATTAGTAAGAAAGTTATTACAATATAGTTAACACTACACTTATATTGTAAACCATTTTTTAGTGAATGGAACCCTTAATTGTTACAAATTGGTTAAGGATATTTTTGTAATTACTATAAACAACATAACTAGCATAAATTGGGGGCGATTTCCATTGACAATTGGTTATAATTATTTTACAAAAATATTTATTGGAAAACAAAAGAAACACTTCCCTTCTATTATTTATAGAAATACGACTCATAAATCATTCGATTCCAAGCCATACTAATAATGATATTCACTGGAATATCAAATCCTGCCAAGAGGTGATATAATGCCGGTTTATCATGATGCTGACCGTACGACAAAATTATTTCGCCATAATTGGACAAGACCGAAACGTGCAAAATCGCAAGTAAATGGTCATACAGAAATGTCTCAAAATAATATTATCTTGCGAAGTAATGCGAAGG
The DNA here is from genome assembly GCF_001244735.1 of Bacillus andreraoultii. Lineage (GTDB taxonomy): Bacteria > Bacillota > Bacilli > Bacillales > Caldibacillaceae > Caldifermentibacillus > Caldifermentibacillus andreraoultii. The sequence goes on along the minus strand of NZ_LN868936.1, from coordinate 188,835 downwards.
CTCATCGTTGGTAGGAAAGAAGAAGGGTAGGAGAATTTCCTACCCTTTTTTCTTTCATTCCCTTTTCCCGTCATATATTTGATGGTATCATTAGAAAAGTGTTTATGGAAATTTGAATTTATCACTATCATTCATACTAGTGAAATATAAAAATAAACTATTGATATGGACATGTCTAGTAGAGGTGGTTAAAAATGGAAAATTGGATTACCGGTTTAATGGAACAGTTTGGGTACTTTGGCGTTTTTATAATGATTTGCTTAGAAAATGTGTTCCCACCTATTCCATCAGAAGTGATTCTTACCTTTGGTGGTTTTATGACGACACATACAAAGATGACGGTGTTAGGAGTTATCTTTGCTGCAACAGTCGGGTCTGTGCTTGGCGCCGTTATTTTATATGGAATTGGTCGTTGGCTTGATGTTGAAAAATTGGAGCGGATTGTTGACCGCTGGGGCTATATATTACGTGTGAAAAAAGAAGATGTGCAAAGAGCAGATCGGTGGTTTCAAAAATATGGCTATTGGACAGTCTTCTTTTGTCGGATGGTTCCACTCATTCGTAGTTTAATCTCAATTCCTGCAGGGATGGCTCACATGAATTTTCCACTCTTTTTGTTCTTTACAACAATTGGTACAGTCATTTGGAATGCAATTCTTGTTGGGCTTGGAGCAAAATTAGGAGCATCGTGGGAAACAATTGTCCACTATATGGATATTTATTCCAATATTGCCTATGCGATTATCGGCATTGCCATTGTGGCGGTACTCATTTACTTTTTCCGCCGTCCGAAAAAACAAGGATAAAGAAAAATCAATCAGTGGAGATGCTATTTTCACGCTAGATTGTTTGAAGTGTTAGATAAATAAGACGAGAATCTACATATTATATATGAAGGAGAATTTTTTCTATGGACTTTCTTATGTTTTTAAAGGTAATCATTTTAGGAATGGTAGAAGGGTTAACTGAGTTTGCACCGGTTTCCTCAACAGGACACATGATTATTGTTGATGATCTTTGGTTACAATCAAAGGAGTTTCTAGGAAATCAATCGGTTGCCAATACATTTAAAGTAGTTATTCAATTAGGTTCAATTTTAGCTGTTGTCGTTGTTATGAAGGATCGAATACTCGATTTAATAGGACTTGGAAAGAAGTCATATAAAGTAGGACAAAATCCTCCTGCTCATTTGAAATTAACACATATTCTTGTAGGAATTATTCCTGCAGGTATTTTGGGTGTTTTATTTGAAGATGTTATCGATGAAGTTCTTTTTGGCTATCAATATGTCGTATATGCTTTAATTGCAGGGGCCATCTTAATGATTTTTGCAGATCAATTTAGTAGTAAACGACCATCAGTTGAAACAGTTGATCAAATTACGTACAAACAAGCATTTTTCATTGGGTTATTTCAATGTTTATCGTTATGGCCTGGATTTTCACGTTCAGGTGCAACGATCTCTGGTGGGGTTATTATGGGACTTAGTCACCGTGCAGCATCAGATTTTACATTTATTATGGCAATCCCTATTATGGCCGGAGCAAGTTTCATCTCATTACTGAAAAATTGGGAGTTTATTACGATAAGTGCTTTACCGTTTTTCATCGTTGGTTTTATTAGTGCATTCATTTTTGCTTTACTATCCATTCGCTTTTTCTTAAAATTAATTGATCGTATTAAGCTTGTCCCATTTGCCATTTATCGAATCGTATTAGCGGTACTGTTACTATTATTTATTTAATATGAATATCATTGAACCAGTGAATTTTCTTCACTGGTTTTTTTAGGCTAATTGGAAAATAGAAATCGTCCATTTTCAACTACTCTATACGCATAAGCGCACAAGGAAGGCTCTAGCAGTATTACAATCAAAGCTGAAAAATTCTCTTTCATTTCGGCGAACTCTAGTTTCTTTGGTTGTCTGGAGGCTTTAGCACCTTGAGTTTTCTTTATTTAACCTTCAAAAAATGTAATTGTATTTAAGAGAGGCAGTATGGTTTTGAGGAATGCGAGGATTTTTTAGAAAATGAAATAGAGGCTGCTTTTCTGAACGGTTTTGTTCAAGTAAGCAGCCTCTAGATCTATATTAAAAAGGAAGGAGAGCCTTGATGTTTCTTAGTATAGGGGGTAAATATGAAAAAATTATGAACAAAGTATGAAGCAATCATTAAATCGAAAAAGGTTGCTATTTTTTTGTTCAAGATTTATTTTGATTGTAAGGGTAAAAGATAAATAGTGGAGTGGATTAATAATGAAAGTTCTAGTAATTGAAGATAATGAAAGTGTCTGTACAATGATTGATATGTTTTTTATTAAAGAAGGAATACAGGGGACTTTTGTTCATGATGGAATAGAAGGCTTTGAACGAGCAACAGCGGAACAATGGGATTTACTTATTATTGACTGGATGTTACCAGGAATGGATGGGGTAACGATATGCCGTAAAATACGTGAAGAAAAAAACAATGTCCCAATCATTATGTTAACAGCAAAGGATTCCGAATCAGATCAAGTTCTTGGCCTTGAAATGGGAGCAGACGATTACGTTACAAAACCGTTTAGCCCTTTAGCTTTAATCGCACGAATTAAGGCAGTGACGAGAAGAGCGCAGTACACAACTCAAACAGAAGAAGTAACAGATCTTGTTGAAACGACTCATTTTAAAGTGAATAAAGAAACACGGGAAGTTTGGTTAGATGGTGTACCAGTTGAGAACTTAACACCAAAGGAGTTTGATTTATTAATATTTTTCCTTCAACATCCAAGACAAGTATTCTCTCGAGAACAAATTCTTGATCGTGTTTGGGGATACCAATTTTACGGTGATGAACGAACGGTTGATGTTCACATTAAACGGTTACGGAAAAAGCTTGAAAAAGAGAAGCAACCATTTTTTCATACCGTTTGGGGTGTAGGTTATAAATTTGATGAGTTGGTTGAAAAATGAAACTTAAATATATGTATCAACAAATGTTAAGTCATATTGGTATCATTACCATCGCGTTCCTCATACTAAGCTTATTAGTTTCTCAATATGTTGAATCTCTAGTATTTAAAAATAAAGAAGAGGAATTGTCCAACTTTGGTGAAGAAATATTAGACGAACTAGATTCCAGTTTCTTAACGAATACATTTATATTGAATCAATATCAAGAAGTGTTAAAAGAGAGGAAGATTTATTTAACTTTATTTGACTCGGATGGACAGATTCAATATCCGATTGAAAATCGAAATTTAAAGATTCAATTTACGAATAAAGAATGGGCCAAAATTTTAAATGGGGATAAAGTTGTTGTAAATGTTGACTTTAATCGCTTTGATCAAGCTGTTTCACTTGTCATTATTCCTTTTAAAAAAGGGGATATTTTAGTAGGGGGAATTTTATTAACTGCTCCTGTTAGTGGAACAAGAGAAATGATTAAAGAATTCAATCGATATCTCATCATAACCGTTTGTATTACACTAGGTATTTCCTATATTATTAGTTGGTTTTTATCAAAAATACATGTCCACCGTATTAAACAATTACAAAAAGCAACGTCAGCGGTAGCAAATGGAAATTATGATATTACAGTTCGGGATTCTGATTTTGATGAAATTGGCGAATTAGCAGGGGATTTTAATAAAATGGTGGAAAAACTTAAAATTTCAATGGAAGAGATAGAGAGTCTTGAAAACCGAAGACGGCAATTTATGGCGGATGTTTCTCATGAAATGCGTACGCCACTTACAACGATTAGTGGAATTATTGAAGGTTTGCAAAATGATATGATTCCTGAAAGTGAGAAGGAAAAAGGCTTGGAGTTAGTAAGTAAGGAGACGAAAAGATTAATTCGGCTTGTAAATGAAAACTTAGATTACGAGAAAATCCGTTCAAACCAAGTGAAACTTAATAAAGAAGTTATTGAATTAATGGATGTCTTTGAAATTGTTAAGGATCAACTGACGATTTTAGCGAATAAGCAAAGAGATGAAATCATTATTGATACGGAGGAAAATTCGACTGTCTATGCTGACTATGATCGTCTCGTTCAAATTTTATTAAATATTACGAAGAACAGTATTCAGTTTACAGAAGCTGGGGTGATAAAATTAATCGGGAAAAAGGAAAAGGATGCTACGGTTATTGAAATTACAGATACCGGAATTGGCATTGACCCGAATGATGTGGAAAAAATTTGGCGTCGCTTTTATAAAGCGGATTTGTCGAGAAGAAGTAATCCGTTTGGTGAATTTGGACTAGGATTATCAATTGTGAAACAACTCGTTCTCCTCCATAATGGGAACATACATGTTGAAAGTGAAAAGGGAAAAGGGACAAAATTTACGATTTGGTTACCAATGCCAATGAAGGGGCACGATCGTAAACGGTAAATTGCAAATCATTTTGGGTAACGCTCATTATGTGCTAAAATATGTTAACTATCGAAATAAAAGATAGGTGAGTTTTTTTGATCTAATTGGAAAGTTTACATTCTCCCATTTCTACTTTCCTTTTGCGTATAAGTGCTCAAGGAAGGCGTAAACAGCATGCCATCAAAGCTGAAAAAAAGCTTTTCCGGCGAACTCTAGTCTCTTTTGTTTCCTGAAGGCTCTATCACCTTAAGTTTTCTTTAACTGGAATATCCTTTAGGAAAAATTTTAAAACAATTAAACGAGGTGTGATATAGGTGAAAATTGAAGTATGGTCGGATTTTGTATGTCCGTTCTGTTATATAGGTAAACGTCGTTTGGAAATGGCATTAGAACAGTTCCCTCATCGTGACCAAGTAGAAGTTATTTTTAAGAGCTTTGAATTAGATCCGAATGTCGAGACGGACTATTCAGTGACAATAGACGAAGCGATTGCAAGAAAATACGGAATATCTTTAGAACAAGCCAGACAATCAAACGAAAGCATTATTAACCAGGCAGCTTCCGTTGGGTTAAACTATGATTTCAGTCAGATGACACCAACAAACACATTTCGAGCCCACCGACTTGCTAAATATGCAGAAAAGCAAGGAAAATTAATGGAAATGACAGAAAGATTATTGAAAGCTCATTTTGAGAATGGTGAACGCATTGATGAAGTGGATACATTAGTCCAAATTGCAGGAGAAGTTGGCTTCGAACAATCTGACGTTCAAAAAGTGCTGGAAAGTAATCAATTTACAAATGAAGTTCGTAATGATGAGACGGAAGCTCAATTATTAGGTGTACAAGGAGTACCGTTTTTCGTCATTAATCGTAAATATGCCATTTCAGGTGCCCAACCTTTGGAAGTATTTGTAAGTGCCTTGCAAAAAGTTTGGGAAGAAGAACATGGTACAACCCAACTACAATCATTTGGAACAGATGAAGTGGCAAACTGTACAGCAGATGGTTGTGCCATTCCAGAAAAAGATAATAATTAAAAATTTGAAAGGGGCTGTCCAGAAAGAGTGTATTTTTGACTTTTGGATGTCCCTTTTCATATTTTAAAACATTGATATATCAACTTTGATTATCATATTTTTGGGGTTATCCCCTTTTTAAATTAGGAGTGTTTGGACAAATGCTGATGATTATATGAGTTGAAATTAAAGTTGAAATTTGAATTGATTGCTCAGGTTATCACAAGGTAGTCGGAAACGAGACAAGAGGGAGTCTATGTAACTGAAAACTTTGTTCCCAATGTGAAAAATGGCTCATACATTGCATCAATGAGCCCGAAATAGCGTTGGTAACGAAAAAAGAGGCCCATAGAACGCGTCTATGAACCCAAATTTGACCGAATCACATGAAAAACGGCTCATAGAACGCGTCTATGACCCCAAATTTGACCGAACGACATGAAAAGTGGCTCATAGAACCTCTCTATGAACCCGAATTTGACTGAAACACATGAAAAACGGCTCATAGAACGCGTCTATGAACCCGATTTTGACTGAAACACATGAAAAACGGCTCATAGAACCTTTCTATGAACCCGATTTTGACCGAAACACATGAAAAGTGGCTCATAGAACGCGTCTATGAACCCGATTTTGACTGAAACACATGAAAAACGGCTCATAGAACGCGTCTATGAACCCAAATTTGACCGAACGACATGAAAAGTGGCTCATAGAACCTCTCTATGAACCCAAATTTTACCGAACGACATGAAAAGTGGCTCATAGAACCTTTCTATGAACCCGAATTTGACCGAATCACATGAAAAACGGCTTATAGAACGCGTCTATGAACCCAAATTTGACCGAACGACATGAAAAGTGGCTCATAGAACCTTTCTATGAACCCGATTTTGACTGAAACACATGAAAAGTGGCTCATAGAACGCGTCTATGACCCCAAATTTGACCGAACGACATGAAAAGTGGCTCATAGAACCTTTCTATGAACCCGAATTTGACTGAAACACATGAAAAGTGGCTCATAGAACGCGTCTATGACCCCAAATTTTACCGAACGACATGAAAAGTGGCTCATAGAACCTCTCTATGAACCCGATTTTGACTGAAACACATGAAAAACGGCTCATAGAACCTTTCTATGAACCCGAATTTGACTGAAACACATGAAAACTGGCATATAGAACGGGTCTATGAACCCAAAAAGGGGTGACGAGCACAAAAATTGGCTCATAGAACAGGTCAATGAACCCAAAAAGGCGTGTCGAACGCGAAAAGTGGTCCATAGAACTGAACTTTTTATCAAATTGGGCATCTATCGTTCTCGTAGAAGACCGTTTAACCGAACTTCAAAGCAATTGGGTCGTCTCGTCAATAACTCTTCTAGATGAGAGTCTTACCAAATTTTTCATTTTGTAATAAAACAATGTGAATATCTATTGTTTGCTTTCGAGAAATTGCTTAAAATAAGAAATAAGAACTATAACTTTTGACATAAGTCTCATGCTAATTTTCTAGATAAAAAGAAAATGTACTCAAGTTACAGGACAATTATGGAAATTGGAGGAGGATTCAATGAAGTTTTACAACAATCTAAAATTTCGTCTAAAGTACCGTATCGCGATTGTGGGAACGATACTAATGTTTTTAATTGCAGCATTAATTGTTGGTGTGAACCTTTGGGATATTCGTGCCAATATACCTGATGTGAAAATTCAAGCTCAGTTAATGGGTTTATTTAACATATTAATTATTTCTATTATTGCAGCGGCATTTGTTGGTGCGATACTCGTGTATCTTATTAGCAGAGGAATTGAAAAAAGTCTTCAAAATGTCGTAACTGTAGCAGGCGAAATTGCTAGTGGAAATTTACAAGTGGCCGACTTAAAATTGACATCCAATGATGAAATTGGACAATTAGGACAAGCAATAAACATGATGAAGGGTAACTTAAATACGATGATTACCCACATGAATTATATTTCTAATCGGGTTTCTGATAAAAGCAAAGTATTAGCTAATAGCGCGAATGAAATACAAGAAAGCAGTGAACAAATCGCAACAACGATGGAACAACTGTCAATGGGGTCAGAAACACAAGCCTCATCAGCAAATGATTTATTTGAAAAAATGCAAGGATTTATGGAAACGATTGCTGACGCTGTTTATAAGTCTCAAGATGCAAAGAAGACTTCGGAAAATATGGTCAGTATTACGAATCAAGGTAGCGAAAATTTAGAAGTATCAACTCAGAAGATGGGCGAGATTAATGAGAAATTCCACCAATCCTTGGAGATGGTTAAAGGTTTAAATATGAAAATAAAAAATATTAACCAGCTCATTGTTGTCATTAAAGAAATTGCAGATCAAACGAATCTATTAGCATTAAATGCATCAATCGAAGCGGCTCGTGCTGGGGAACATGGTAGAGGTTTTGCGGTAGTTGCAGATGAAGTGCGAAAACTAGCCGAACAAGTAAATGCATCGATTAGTAATATTAATAATATTTTAAAAGACATTCAAGACGAATCAAATCATGTGCTTGATTCATTAGAAACGGGTTACCAATTAGTCGACGATGGTACGGGACAAATGGAAATTACTGGTGATACATTTAAAAAGATGTTCCAAACAATAGATGATGTTGTTGTCCAAATCGAATCCATGGCTGATTCTTTATATCAAATTATTGACAACTCACAACCAATAACGAATTCTCTTGAGTCAATTGTCTCAATTACACAAGAATCCGCAGCAGGAATAGAAGAAACGTCCGCAAGTATTCAACAATCAACAAATAATATAAAAACAATTTACACAGATGCTCAGGAATTAGAGAAAGAAGTAGATACGTTAAAAGATGTTATTAAAAATTTTAAAGTTTGAATGAGATAAATAGAGTTGGTTAAAAGAATGGCCCTTAACTAGTAAAAAGATAAGTTGAGCGGCCATTTTTTTGTACAATAGAATATTTTGTTACATCCACAGCCTTTGAATAGAATGATGACCACTGAAATGATAAGCGCTCTTCATATTTTTCTTGTAGGAAAGGATAAATTTTTATATTTCTCATTCCTATACGCTAAGCTGAAAATGACGGTTTCCGTTTCGCCAAGGCTCAAGCCCTAAATTTTGAAAGAAACCAAGTGAGAAAATCAACTAGAAGAGCTATAGACGCCCATTTCAGGATAAAACACCTGAAACGGTCATCAAGAGCGGTTCTAGACGCCAAATTCAGGTAAAAATTGCATAAAAAGGTTATCTAGAATGGTTTTAGACGCCCATTTCTGGTGAAAATCTTCTCAAACGGTCATCAAGAGCGCCCTATGAACGGAAAAACGGGTGAAAAGTTCATCTAGAAGAGCTATAGACGCCCAATTCAGTAGAAAGACAAGTTAATCGGTCATTCATAGCATCTGTAGATCCCCAATTAAAAGAAATAAAGATGAAACGGTCACTTGAATGGTTGCCTATTAATAATATCCCGAATATCAGCAAATACGACACAGTCCCCAACAAAAAATTCATCAAAACTTAAGAGAAATCTATTGCAACTGAAGAAAAATCATGTATAATAAGGAATTGTGATTAAATAGTAAACATTAAGTTTACATATATAAAACTTTATTTACTAATAGTTTACTTTTGATAAACATCATAAAAATGAGGGAATGCGGATGAACCGTGGAATTGGTAAGAAAATAAAAAATTTAAGGCTAAAAAAAGGTTTAACGCAAGAAGAATTAGGTGAACGAACAGATTTAAGTAAAGGATATATTTCTCAAATCGAACGAGATCTTAGTTCTCCATCCATCGAGACGTTTTTTTCTATTCTAGAAGTACTTGGGTGTTCACCGAAAGAGTTTTTTGATGATAAAGATAATGACCAAAAGGTTGTTTATGGGGAAGAAGACCAAACTGAGTACGTTGACGAAGATTACGGCTATAAGGTGCAATGGTTAGTTCCTGAGTCCAATGAAAACGATATGGAGCCAATCATTCTTACACTCGAGCCTGATGGTAAGTTTAAAGAGTTCGAACCGTCTTTATCTGAAACCTTTATTTATGTATTAAAAGGAAAAATTGTTGTTAGATTAGGGAAGACTATGTATGTTGCTAAAGAAGGGGAAGCCGTTTATTTTCACGCTTCCAATGAGCATCAAATTTATAATGATTATGATGGTAGATCAGAAATTTTACTTGTAGCAACAGATTCGTACTTATAATGGATCGTTTTAAAAGGCCGTTTTCCCAAAAATTGTTTCTATACGAAGACAGCCTTAAAACGAACAAATACAAGAACTAGTATTAATGATTAAAGGGGGAGAACAAATGGTAGAGCAACCAATTATTCGCTTTGAAAATGTAACAAAACAATATGATGATGATTCACCGATTTTAGATAATGTGAGTTTTGAAATGGAAAAAGGAAAGTTTTATACACTACTCGGTCCATCTGGTTGCGGAAAAACAACAATTCTCCGGCTCATCTCTGGCTTAATTGAAGCAACAAGCGGAAAAATTTACTTTAAAGACAAACTCATCAACCATGTACCAGCGAATAAAAGACAAGTAAATACCGTTTTCCAAGATTATGCACTCTTTCCACATTTAAATGTGTATGAAAATGTTGCTTTTGGTCTCCGAATTAAAAAGATGAAAAATGAAGAGATTGATAAAAAGGTAAAAGAAGCTCTTCGTTTCGTTAACTTAGCCGGATTTGAAAACCGTGAGATTAAAGAGATGTCAGGTGGACAAAGACAGCGGGTAGCTATCGCTCGGGCAATTGTTAATGAGCCAGAAGTTCTTTTATTGGATGAACCCCTTTCAGCGCTCGATTTAAAACTGCGGACGGAAATGCAATACGAATTACGTGAATTGCAACAACGGTTAGGAATTACCTTCGTATTTGTCACTCATGATCAAGAAGAAGCACTTGCGATGAGCGATGAAATCTTTGTTATTAATGAAGGACAAATTCAACAAAAAGGTACTCCGAGAGATATTTATGATGAACCAATTAACCGCTTTGTGGCAGACTTTATTGGGGAATCCAATATTTTAAAGGGAAAAATGATTCAAGATTTCTTAGTCGAGTTCGATGGTAAAAAATTTGAATGTGTTGACCAAGGATTCAAGAACAATGAACCGGTTGAAGTTGTCATTCGTCCAGAGGATTTAGAGATTACAACAACAGATCGGGGAAAAATTAAAGTGAAAGTGGATACGGTCCTATTCCGTGGAGTTCACTACGAAATTATCGGATATGATGAAAATAATAATGAATGGATGGTTCATTCGACAAAACGAGCAGAAATTGGCGATGAGATTGGTCTTTACTTTGATGAAGAAGCAATCCACGTTATGAGATTTGGTGAAACAGAAGAAGAGTATGATGCAAGACTAGAAAGTTATGATGTGCAAGGTGAAGAACATGCAGACTAGAAGTCGTAACTATTACTTAGTCCCTTACATCATCTGGATTGCATTATTCGTCATCATGCCGATTTTACTCATCGTGTATTATTCTTTTATTGATATACACGGGAACTTTACGTTAGCAAATTATAAAAACTTTTTTACTCCTGTTTATTTAAAAATGACATTCAGTTCATTTTGGTATGCACTTTTAATAACAGCTGTTTCGTTACTCGTTTCTTACCCAACGGCATTTTTACTAACAAAAACAAAGTATAAACAGCTATGGTTATTATTAATTATTATCCCGTCTTGGATTAATTTGTTGTTAAAAGCTTATGCATTTATCGGTATTTTCGGTACGTATGGGTTTGCCAATGCGATGTTAGAAGTATTCGGGATTGGTGAACGACAACTTTTATTTACTGATTTTAGTTTTATTTTTGTATCGGTTTATATTTTTATCCCGTTTATGATCTTACCAATTTTTAATGCATTAGATAAATTAAATCCATCTTTTATTGATGCTTCAAGAGATCTAGGTGCATCAGCTTGGACGACTTTTCGCCGGGTCATTTTCCCACTTACATTTGAAGGGGTTAAGTCAGGTTGCCAAGTGGTCTTTATTCCTGCACTCAGCTTGTTCATGTTAACAAGACTGATTGCTGGAAACCGAGTAATTACATTAGGGACGGCGGTTGAACAACATTTTCTCGTAACCCAAGATTGGGGAATGGGGTCAACTATTGCTGTATTCTTAATTATCATTATGGTCATCATTATGCTATTAACTGGAAATAGAAAGCGAGGGCTGTAGATGAAAGGAAAGTTAAAACTATCAACAATATATTTGGCTGTTGTTTTTCTAATTTTATATGCCCCGATTTTCTATTTAATGTATTACTCTTTTAATAGTGGCGGGAAAATGTACGAATTCCACAAGTTTACATTTGAGTGGTATAAAGAACTCTTTCAAGATACTCGACTTTTCATTATCGTGTTAAATACCATTATTATTGCACTTCTATCTTCGGCGATTTCAACAATTCTAGGTACAATTGGTGCGATTGGTATTTGGCACTTAAAGAAAAGACAAACAAAAAATGTACTTTTATCATTAAATAACATACTCATTGTTAGTCCAGACGTCATTATTGGTGCTTCATTTTTGATTTTCTTTACGATGGTAGGGATAAAATTAGGATTCTCGTCTGTACTTCTATCACATATCGCCTTTTCAGTACCAATTGTCGTCATTATGGTTTTACCAAAACTACAGGAAATGAGTTCGACGCTCATTGATGCTGCAAGAGACCTCGGGGCAAGTAATGTTAATGTGTTAACGAAAGTATTATTACCTTATATTACACCGGGAATTTTTGCTGGCTTCTTTATGGCACTGACGTATTCATTAGATGATTTTGCCGTCACGTTTTTTGTAACAGGAAATGGTTTCTCAACATTATCCGTTGAAATCTATTCAATGGCACGTCAAGGGGTATCGTTAACAATTAACGCCCTTTCAACCATTTTATTTTTATTTACTATCCTACTTGTCATTGGCTACTACTTTATTTCGAAACGGAATGGTCGGATTGTCGGATTGGGGGCTAGAAAATGAAAAACTTAGTTCAAGCTTTTGCTGCCGTTTTTATCGTTTCCTTTGTCCTCATATTTTTAGTTAATCATTTGAATGCTTCACAAGGATATGCAGGTGGAAATACGATTACGGTCTATAATTGGGGCGAATATATCGATCCTGCTTTAATAAAACAATTTGAAAAAGAAACAGGCATAAAAGTCATTTATGAGACATTTGATTCCAATGAAGCAATGATGGTGAAAATCCAGCAAGGTGGCACTACTTATGATGTAGCGATGCCATCTGAATATGCGATTGAAAAGATGAAAGAAGACGATCTTTTATTAAAAATCGACCATTCAAAGCTACCAAATCTAAAAAATATTGATCAGCGGTTTATGGATTTATCTTTTGACCCAGGTAATGAGTATTCCGTACCCTATTTTTGGGGAACAGTAGGTATTGTTTATAATCCAAAAATTTTAGGGAAGCGGGAATTTCACAGTTGGAATGATCTTTGGGCAGACGACTTGAAGAATCAAATTCTTTTAGTAGATGGAGCCCGTGAAGTAATTGGTTTTGGCTTAAATAGTTTAAATTACTCGTTAAATGATACAAATGAAGCGCATTTACAAGAAGCGAAAAATAAATTAGTTACATTGCAACCGAATATTAAGGCCATCGTTGGGGATGAAATTAAAATGCTCCTCGTTAACGAAGAAGCGCCAATTGGTGTTGTATGGTCTGGGGATGCAGCCGATATGATGGCGGAAAATGAAAACTTAGATTATATTGTCCCAGAAGAAGGTTCCAACTTGTGGTTTGACAATATGGTTATACCAAAAACGGCAAAAAATGTAGAAGGTGCCCACAAATTTATTAATTTCATGTTAGATGCAGAAGTTGCCGCACAAAACGCTGATTATGTTGGCTATTCAACACCGAATAAAGCAGCACTTAAGTTATTACCAGAAGAAACAGTGAATGACGATCGATTTTATCCGTCAGAGGAATTAACGAAGCGACTTGAAGTTTATGCGAACCTTGGGAAAGAAATGTTAAGTCATTATAATGAACTTTACCTAGAATTTAAGATGCATACAAAGTAAGAAGGAAAGTCCTGTGTTACCGTAAGACGTTCTCTTTTGGAATACAGAATATTTATAAGCATGGTAATTAGCAAAAAAGCATGACCTTTCACATATGGAATCGTTCATGCTTTTTTCTTTTATTTATCTTAAAGCGGCAACAACTTCTTTAATACGGCAAGAGGTTTTACATGAAAAAAATTTCGATTCACATTTGTACTGGATAAGATTGTTTCGTCCAATAACGGATAGTCATAAAGTTTCCCTTCATAGACGCATTCAAACCGGGGGTGGATTAAGAAATCATTCGGTGTTACTAAGGCAGACGGTAACTCCCATAAATTCAATCCACTTTCCTTAAGAACTTCAGCGACAAATTGGGAACAAAAATAAGCATTACGTTTTGCAATGGGATAGCGAAAGAGTACACCAATCAGTCCAAATAAATTATAGGAAAATATTTCTTTGTTATTTTCAAACATTCTGATTTTATCGCGTATACTTATATATTCAACTTCAGTAATCTCCGTTTTCAGTAATAAACATCTAGTATTATAATAGTAACGGTACGTTCCGTAATACACATCTTCCTTTATAAATCCAGCAATCAATGGATTCTTTGGCCGTTTTCTACCAAAACTATATATTTCATCAAGCTTTTCATCGAACACAATGGATACATGATTATACGGTGCATTGGTAAATCTTTTAATCATTTTCGTGAATAAGGTCCCCGTATCTGTTAATAAAATATAAACAACTCTTCTATCATTTTCCATAATCTCTTCTCCCTAAACCACCCTGTTTTGTAATAGGTGAATAACATGTGTTAAAGTATTGACATTGTTATAGTTTATAATTATATTATGGAATACGAATAACAATGATTTAGGTTTCATCATTATTCATTTTTGTTTTGTAAAATTTTAAAGGTGAGTATTGAATGGTTCATTCATTGACTTCATTCATCGTATTTCGTTCTGTAACGACCTATGTTATAAATAGTATAGTAAAGATTAATAGTTTTGTAAAAGATATTTGTAAAGGAGCAGGTATGATGTATAAAAGGATTGTCAAATTATTTCTAGCCCTTGCCGTTTTTACTTTGATGAGTAGTGGGCAAATGGTTCTAGCAAGTGATAATAAGGATAAAGTGATTGATGAGAAAAATGGACCAACGATTGTTGTATTAGGAGAACGATTGTCTGAACAGCAAAAGGCAGAAACGAGAAAACTATTGAAAGTTGATGAAGAAGCGGAAATTAAGGAAATTATTGTAACAGGAAGTGACGCTGCAAAATTTATTAATGGCGATCCTAATTCAAACATGTATTCATCGGCAAAAATTAAACGTCTTGATAAAGGACAAGGAATTCGTGTTATTCAAGTGACACCAGAAAATATTACAGAAGTGACGAATGATATGTACGCCAATGCACTGATTACAGCCGGTGTGGAAGATGCTCAAATTGAAGTAGCTTCTCCTGTAAAGGTAACCGGACATTCAGCACTAACGGGGATTTTTAAAGCTTATGAAGTTACTGGAGAAAAACTAGATACAGCAAGACTTGAAGTTGCGAATGAAGAACTTGATGTCGCAACAAAACTAGCTGAAGATGCGGGTGTTGATAAAGACCAAGTCAGCCAATTATTAACAGAAATTAAACAAGCCATCGCTGACCAAAATCCAGCAACGAAAGAAGAAGTTGAAAAAATTGTTCAAGAGCAACTAAATAAATTAAATATTGAACTTTCACCAGAATATAAACAAATGCTTATTGACCTATTTGATAAAATCCGTGGTTTAGATATAGACTTTGGTAAAGTGAAAGGGCAATTAGAAGACTTAGCTTCAAATATTCAAAAGAAATTAGAAGATGCAGGAATTGATAAAGGATTTTTCCAATCGTTAATCGATTTTATTAAACAAATTTTTCAAGCAATTGGTCAGTTCCTGAAAAATCTTTTTAGTTAAATATAGGGGATTTTCCAAATTATACCTGTAAGGTTAGACGGTCATCGCAAAAATCTCGTCTTCTTTACAGGTATTTTTATTTTTGTAAAAGTAGTAAAAGCGAGAAAAAATGTGAATACCAATGGGTCAGTAAACATATAGTTTATTATTGTTTTTAGCAAATAGTAAAGTATGAATTTTCAAATATCTTTTTTCTTATACGCATAAGCATACAAGGAAGGATCTAGGTGCTACATCAAAGTTTTTGTGAACACTAGTCTCTTTAGTTGTCTAAAGGCTCTAGCATCCTTCCGTTTTCTTTATCGTTCACATCTTTTGGAACCAAATTTTTACCTATTTCATATGATAAGAAATGATTATTCATTTGTGAGGCATCTTTAGATTAATGCAACAGGAGGAAAACAAATGGGGTATAGAGGGAAATTGACTTTTTTCACGATTTGTTTAAGTGTGTTTTTATTATTGGCAGGTTGTTCGTTCCAACAAGGAGCAAATAAACCGAAAGATGAAGAAAAAGACAAAACGGAACAAGTGAAAGAGAAGAAAAATCAATCAAAGGAAGAAAAGGATAAGGATAAAGACAAAGCAAAAGAGGACACGGTTCCATCTGATAAAGAATTAATTGCTGTATTGGAGAAGAATTTAGAAACGATGTTAGATGGGGACATTGAAGGATATATGGCCACCATTCATGATGAATCACCAAGCTATGAAACGACCGAACAACTAATGAAACAATTAACTTCACAGTATAAATTAGATATCAAAGTGGATGAAATGGAAGTAATGGAGAAATCTGCAACGGAAGCTAAAGTGTCTTTCGTACAAACGACAATAAAACTAGAAGGTCCTGAATTTATGAATAATAAAACAACAGGTTATCACATATTAAAGCCTTATAAGGGTGAATGGAAAGTTTATGAAAGTGGTCAAACAGATATTGTTTATTTAGATGAAAAAGGCAACCCAATTGATGAAAATAAAAGTGGGGAGGGTTCTGGACAAGACGGAAATGAAACGAAAGAAGGACCAGAAAATGATGTACCTGCATTTCATGCGGACGAAGGAGATTACGAGTATATTAGTGAGTACGAGAAGTTAGACTTCACAATCGATGACAGAAATTGGAAGCTTGATTTTTATGACGAAGATGTTACGAACGGGATTGCCATTGCTGAATTTGTTTTAAACAATGAAACTGTTCATGATTGGTCTGAGTTGTTTACAATTCATTACTATAAAGATGGTAAGCTACGAATGGAACCACAAAGCTTTATTGATGAGATGGAGATTGCTTTACATGAAAGTGTCACTGGTGATATAAAATTTCTTTCCTATGATGTGACAGCAAATGAAGGTTATTATGAATTTTATTTACAAGATGATGCAGTTGAAGCGGATCAACACGAGTTGGCAAGGATTTTCTTTGTTGGAAATGATATGTTTATCGTCCGATATACGAAAGAGGGAGAGCAAATGGATGATGCAACAAAAATAAATTGGATTACGACACTAAAACAAGTGCGAGCAATAAATTAATATAAATAAGGCGAATTGGAGTATGTATCCATTCGCCCTTTTTCATATATACACCCGTTCATACGTCACACAAATAGGAGTAAAATTCGATAAATAATGAAAGATAAGATTGCTGAAATAGGTAGTGTAATGAACCAAGTGACGACCATTCTTTTTGCTGTATCCCATTTGACTCCACGAATGCGGTGAGCGGAACCAACACCTAAAATGGCTGATGAAATGACATGAGTTGTACTAACGGGTAAGTGTAAAAAGGTTGCTCCAAAAATGACTGTCGCACCAGTTAAATCAGCAGCAACACCATTAACTGGACGAATTTTCATAATTTTTGATCCGACCGTTTTAATAATTCTCCAGCCACCAACAGAAGTTCCTAACCCCATTGCAGTAGCACAAGAAGCTTGTACCCATAAAGGTACATCCCCGCCACTAATATAATTGCCTGTCATGAGGGCCATGGTAATAATCCCCATTGTTTTTTGAGCATCATTCGTCCCATGTGTATAGGATTGAATGGCTGCTGTTGCAATTTGGAAATAGCGGAAGTTGCGATTTGTTTTTGCTAAATTGTAGTTTTTAAATACGACTTTAAAAATGCTATAAATGGTATAACCGACGACAAAAGCAATAATGGGTGATAAGATTAATGCTTCAATAATATTAATAAATCCAGAATAATTAAGCACAGCAAAACTTGAACTGGCAATAGCAGCTCCAGCAACAGATCCAATTAATGCGTGAGATGAACTACTTGGAATACCGAAATACCAAGTAATTAAATTCCAAGTAATGGCTGCGATTAATGATGCTAAAATAACAAGCGTACCATTTGGTAAAGAGAATGGGTCAACGATATCTTTTGTAATTGTTTTAGCCACACCAGTAAAAGTCATGGCACCGAGAAAATTCATAATGGCAGCCATAAGAATTGCATGCCGTGGTTTTAATGCTTTAGTTGAAACACTTGTAGCAATAGAGTTTGCTGTATCATGAAAACCATTGATAAAATCGAAACCGAGTGCAAAGATAACAACGAGTATGATGATAATTGCATTTCCATCCATATATGTAATTCCTTCTCTACTTAATCTTTATTTTTTGCAAAAAATATAATTTTCATAACCTATTTTAAGCATTTTTCATTACAACAGTTTCTAAAACATTTGCAACGGATTGGCAATAGTCAGCAACATCTTCTAAAATTTCATATATTTCTTTATATTGCATAATCTTTATAGGGTCTTTTTCAACCGCAAATAATTCTTTTATTGCAATACGTAATAAATGGTCACAATTTGATTCGTATTCTTTAATTTTAATTGAATGGTCATGAATGCCGGCTAACTTTTTATCAGCAAGTAGTTCAACAGCTTGATCAATTTCAACGGTCATATTTTTAATTGCTGTAACAAAGGATTTCATATGTTCAGTTGGATTGACGATTGAATACATTTCAAACCCGGCTGCACATTCTTCAAGACCATCAATAACATCATCTAGTGTCATTGTAAGAAGCATAATATCTTCTCTCTCAATAGGAGTGATAAAAGCGTTATTTAATTCTTTTGTAATCGTATGAACGAACGTATCCCCTTTTGCCTCATGTTCTTTCACCTTATCGTAAAAGACTTTTAAATCCCGTGTGTTTGATATTTTATAGTCATAGAAAAATTGGGCAGCTTCTTTAATATTGTTTGTTACGTCCAATAACATCAATGCAAATTTGTCTTTCTTTTTTGCCATGACAATGCCTCCAAAGTTCAAAATGGTTAATTAAAAACACTATTTAAGTATAGCTCATAAGTTCACATTTTTCTAGACCATTCAAAATAATCCTTTGATTGATATCTACTCCCTATTTCTATCTTATGGAATAATATTTTTGTTATACAAATGAAAAGAAATAGCAAGATATAATATAGTAAAATAGGTCTAGACAGATTAGTGGAAAAGGTGCATTTATGAAAACTATACAAACGTTACTTTTATTTTTCTTCTTGCTAGCTTTGTTTCCAATTAACCAGGCAGGAGCTAAAGAACAAAAGGAATTAGAGCTTCAAAGTGAATCAGCTGTACTAATGGATGCAAAATCTGGACAAATCCTTTACGGGAAAAATGAAAATAAACGCATGAACCCAGCAAGTATTACGAAAATTGCCACTGCCATCTACGCATTAGAACATGCGAACTTACATGATAAAGTCATTGTAAGTGAAAATGCAACGAAGGTAGAGGGGACAAAAGTATACTTAGAAGCTGGAGAAGTCGTAACAATGGAAAAACTGATTATCGGGATGCTGTTAAACTCAGGAAATGATGCTGCAGTTGCTATTGCTGAACATATTGATGGATCGGTTGGAAATTTTGCTCGTCATATAAATAACTATTTAGTGGAAAATATCGGTGTTACTGAAACACATTTTGAAAATCCAAATGGTCTTTTTGGTAAAAATCATTATACAACTGCCGCAGATATGGCGAAAATTACAAAGTATGCAGAACAAAACAATGATTTTCGGAAAATTTTTGGTATGAAAGAATATAATTGGAATGGACAATCTTGGAACACAAAACTGTTAACACATCATCGTCTTTTAAAAGGTGAATATCCATACGAAACAGCAACCATTACAGGTGGAAAAAATGGATTTATTCAAGAAGCAGGATTTACGCTCGTCACTGCTGCGGAGAAAAATAATCAACATTTTATTGTCGTTACGATGAAATCAAATGAAAAAAAGGCCCCGTATGCCGATACAATAGAACTATTGGATTACGGTTTTAGCCACTTTGCAACGGAATATATTCCAAAAGGGTTAGTCTTTATGAAAAACGGTACAAAGTATATTGCTGACGAAAACATTTACTATACAGTAGAAAAAGGAAAAAGGTATTCAAAAACAGTGAATGAGCAAGGAATCTTAACAATTGATAGTGGAGATCGTAAAGACCTTGTCCCTCATTTTCAATTACGGGTGCAATCGACTTCACCGAAACAGGCCCCATTAGAAAATACGGAACAGGGGAACTTTTCTAAAATGATCTCAATGGAAGCTGTGGCTAATTTGGGCATATTGGCCTTTTTTACAATGGGCATCGTTTTAATACTTCGGTATCGAACAAAGCTTTACCCATGGAATGAATGAATGAATCGACTTTATTAGGAAGAGAATTCTTGAGCAAACGGTGGAAATAAAATCGAGGACGAAACAAACGGATCTGACATATCTTATGTCGGGTCTTTTTTAAAGAAAAAAAGAGGCTGGGACATAACTAGCCAAAAGTAGTATATAAAAAGGTTCCAGGCAATAAAAAATTTGCTTGGAACCTTTTTTGTGGGGTTTTTCCATTTCTCGTCACTATTTTACCGCTGATGGCGGTGACTTTTCTCATATTCACCGCCATCAACGCAAAGGCTAATTCATTTTTCACTTTCTGTTTTCCTCTGACGGAAAAACGAGTGAAACCTAAATTAGCCTTCAGAAAACCGAACGCTGGTTCTACATCAATTTTACGTTTTCCGTAAATTTCACCAGTTTTCTCGTCTGAAAGCTTCGTACGTACATATTCTTTTTGGGACTCCCACTTTTCATTCATGTAGACTTTTCGGTTGTTCCCTTCTTTTGCTTTCGTGCATAAATCGCGGAGTGGACAATCCGAACAGTCCTCACACTCGTACACTTTAAATTCACGGGTGAATCCGTACCTGTCTGTTCGTTTGGAATGATGGCTAAATCGTACTTTCCGACCATTTGGGCACAGAAAAGTATCTTCGTCCTCATTATATTCCCAATTATCTACATGAAAAGCGTTGTCCTTATGCTTCTTTTTCTTCTCCTTTCGATATTGATTGTATGTAATAAGTGGCGTTCGATTTCGATTCTCGATGATATCTTCATAATTCTGTTCGCTACCATATCCTGCATCCGCGACAATGAATTCCGGAAGCTCGAAAAAGTTTTCTTCAATCGTGTCGAGAAAAGGAATTAAAGTGCGTGTATCGGTCGGGTTTGGGAAAACATCGTAAGCGAGCACATATTGACCTTCCGTCGCAATTTGGACATTGTAACCAGCTTTCAATTGACCGTTCTTCATGTAGTCGTCCTTCATGCGCATAAACGTCGCATCTGGGTCCGTCTTTGAGTAACTATTGCGATCACCGAAAATCTCCATATCGTTTTGATATTTTTGTATGCGAGTAATGAAATCCATCCATTGCTTCCGAGATTGTATGGGTAATTTGCGTTCGGAACGGAGCTTTTTCCGTTCACTCCCAACTTCAGATACTTCAATCTTTTTATTATATTCCTCGATTTTCTCGTCTAACTTTTCGACTACTTCTTCCATTTCTTTGACGGAAAGTTCCTCTTCCTTTTCTCGCTCTATTGCTGGGATGATCTCCTTCTCTAGCAGCTCATCATACAGTTGATTGGACTTTTCAATTAGCTTATCACTATATCTTTCAATGGACTTCCGCCATACAAAGGTGAACTTATTTGCGTTTGCTTCAATTTTTGTACCATCAATAAAAATGGCTTCCTCTTCAATCAATTCCTTTTCCACGAGCTGATTTCGGAACTGGACAAAGCATTCACGTAGGATGTTTTCAATGAGTGGATTAGAACGGAAGCGATTGATGGTGCGATAGCTAGGTTCATGTCCTTGAGCCAGCCACATCATGCGGATACTATCCTGTAATAAAGCTTCTATTTTACGGCCGGAAAACACGGATTGCGTATATCCACACAAAATGACTTTCAACATCATACGAGGATGATACGCGGGACGGCCGGTTTGTCGTATGAAGTCCTCGAAAGCTTCTTCGGGAATACTCTCGACAAGATCATTGATCGCAAAAGCAATATCGTTTTCTTTCAACTTAATTTCTAAATTTAGCGGTAAAACTACTTGATTCATGTTATAATGTTTAAACATAAGGGCACCTCCAAAATTATTGTTTCGTCACTTTAATTTTATCAAAAGGTGCCCTTTTTGTTTACTAGAATTGTGACAAAAAAGGCGTTGGGTCTACACTTTTTAGTGTAAGCTCCAACGCCTTAATTTTTATTTTACTAAAGTTTTGTCCCAGTCTCTTCATTTTATTTCTTTTTTTTTAACAAGATTTCAGGATGATGAGGTGCATCAGTATCTTTCGTAGCATTTACAAAATACATATGATTATTAACTTCCCCATATTGTTCTATATAAGGCATTTCAATTGATTCAAATAACTCCATGTCTTCATCTGGGATTTTTATCACAATTGCTGCATAACCTTCATCATCAGATGAAGCAAAATCTCCATGAGACTGCCCTCAATTAATGCGACATCAATTGCTTTTCTTAATTCTAATAATGCATTTTTATTGCCCACTATAAATGAATCGTGATGTGGCATGTATTGAGCGTAAATATGAAGATAGTTAGCATCATTATAAGTCAATTTAATCACTTTCCTTTCTCTTAGCTAAAAGTAAAGTAAACATTTTCCAACTTCTATTTTTTATACGCTCGGCGAACTAGGGCTCTGCTTTCTCCTAAAGGCTCAAGCTCTGAGTTTTCTTTATTTTTTGTTGTTCCAGTCAATTTTCGTAAAATTGATTCAAAGCTGGATAATGATTCGGAATAAAACAGTCGTTTTTGAACTCCGTACTTTTTACCTTAGCAGTTTTTTTAAAAAAATAAGAAAGTATAAAACTTTGTTGCATCTATAGCCTAAAAATAGTCGTATTTTAAAAATATACAGGTAAGTATTTTGAAGCTATTCTTATTTGATAAACATCAATATTGGGAAGCCTTCAAAAAGAAATATGGAGTGAGAATCCGCCCCATAATCAATGAAGTTTCGCGAAAATAGGTTCATAGAAGAGATCTATGAGCCAAAAATGATGTGGATTTCACGAAAAGTGGTTCATAGAAGAGATCTATGAGCCGAAAATGTTGATGATTTCGCAAAAATAGGTTCATAGAATCATTCTATAAGCCGAAAACGATGAGGATTTCGCAAAAAGTGGTTCATAGAAGAGTTCTATAAGCCTAAAATGATGTGGATTTCACGAAAAGTGGTTCATAGAAGAGTTCTATGAGCCAAAAATGATGTGGATTTCACGAAAAGTGGTTCATAGAAGAGATCTATGAGCCGAAAATGTTGATGATTTCGCAAAAATAGGTTCATAGAATCATTCTATAAGCCGAAAACGATGAGGATTTCGCAAAAAGTGGTTCATAGAAGAGTTCTATAAGCCTAAAATGATGTGGATTTCACGAAAAGTGGTTCATAGAAGAGTTCTATGAGCCAAAAATGATGTGGATTTCACGAAAAGTGGTTCATAGAAGAGATCTATGAGCCGAAAATGTTGATGATTTCGCAAAAATAGGTTCATAGAATCATTCTATAAGCCGAAAACGATGAGGATTTCGCAAAAAGTGGTTCATAGAAGAGTTCTATAAGCCTAAAATGATGTGGATTTCACGAAAAGTGGTTCATAGAAGAGTTCTATGAGCCAAAAATGATGTGGATTTCACGAAAAGTGGTTCATAGAAGAGATCTATGAGCCGAAAATGTTGATGATTTCGCAAAAATAGGTTCATAGAATCATTCTATAAGCCGAAAACGATGAGGATTTCGCAAAAAGTGGTTCATAGAAGAGTTCTATAAGCCTAAAATGATGTGGATTTCACGAAAAGTGGTTCATAGAAGAGTTCTATGAGCCAAAAATGATGTGGATTTCACGAAAAGTGGTTCATAGAAGAGATCTATGAGCCGAAAATGTTGATGATTTCGCAAAAATAGGTTCATAGAATCATTCTATAAGCCGAAAACGATGAGGATTTCGCAAAAAGTGGTTCATAGAAGAGTTCTATAAGCCTAAAATGATGTGGATTTCACGAAAAGTGGTTCATAGAAGAGTTCTATGAGCCAAAAATGATGTGGATTTCACGAAAAGTGGTTCATAGAAGAGATCTATGAGCCGAAAATGTTGATGATTTCGCAAAAATAGGTTCATAGAATCATTCTATAAGCCGAAAACGATGAGGATTTCGCAAAAAGTGGTTCATAGAAGAGTTCTATAAGCCTAAAATGATGTGGATTTCACGAAAAGTGGTTCATAGAAGAGTTCTATGAGCCAAAAATGATGTGGATTTCACGAAAAGTGGTTCATAGAAGAGATCTATGAGCCGAAAATGTTGATGATTTCGCAAAAATAGGTTCATAGAATCATTCTATAAGCCGAAAACGATGAGGATTTCGCAAAAAGTGGTTCATAGAAGAGTTCTATAAGCCTAAAATGATGTGGATTTCACGAAAAGTGGTTCATAGAAGAGTTCTATGAGCCAAAAATGATGTGGATTTCACGAAAAGTGGTTCATAGAAGAGATCTATGAGCCGAAAATGTTGATGATTTCGCAAAAATAGGTTCATAGAATCATTCTATAAGCCGAAAACGATGAGGATTTCGCAAAAAGTGGTTCATAGAAGAGTTCTATAAGCCTAAAATGATGTGGATTTCACGAAAAGTGGTTCATAGAAGAGTTCTATGAGCCAAAAATGATGTGGATTTCACGAAAAGTGGTTCATAGAAGAGATCTATGAGCCGAAAATGTTGATGATTTCGCAAAAATAGGTTCATAGAATCATTCTATAAGCCGAAAACGATGAGGATTTCGCAAAAAGTGGTTCATAGAAGAGTTCTATAAGCCTAAAATGATGTGGATTTCACGAAAAGTGGTTCATAGAAGAGTTCTATGAGCCAAAAATGATGTGGATTTCACGAAAAGTGGTTCATAGAAGAGATCTATGAGCCGAAAATGTTGATGATTTCGCAAAAATAGGTTCATAGAATCATTCTATAAGCCGAAAACGATGAGGATTTCGCAAAAAGTGGTTCATAGAAGAGTTCTATAAGCCTAAAATGATGTGGATTTCACGAAAAGTGGTTCATAGAAGAGTTCTATGAGCCAAAAATGATGTGGATTTCACGAAAAGTGGTTCATAGAAGAGATCTATGAGCCGAAAATGTTGATGATTTCGCAAAAATAGGTTCATAGAATCATTCTATAAGCCGAAAACGNAAGAGGCTGGGACATAACTAGCCAAAAGTAGTATATAAAAAGGTTCCAGGCAATAAAAAATTTGCTTGGAACCTTTTTTGTGGGGTTTTTCCATTTCTCGTCACTATTTTACCGCTGATGGCGGTGACTTTTCTCATATTCACCGCCATCAACGCAAAGGCTAATTCATTTTTCACTTTCTGTTTTCCTCTGACGGAAAAACGAGTGAAACCTAAATTAGCCTTCAGAAAACCGAACGCTGGTTCTACATCAATTTTACGTTTTCCGTAAATTTCACCAGTTTTCTCGTCTGAAAGCTTCGTACGTACATATTCTTTTTGGGACTCCCACTTTTCATTCATGTAGACTTTTCGGTTGTTCCCTTCTTTTGCTTTCGTGCATAAATCGCGGAGTGGACAATCCGAACAGTCCTCACACTCGTACACTTTAAATTCACGGGTGAATCCGTACCTGTCTGTTCGTTTGGAATGATGGCTAAATCGTACTTTCCGACCATTTGGGCACAGAAAAGTATCTTCGTCCTCATTATATTCCCAATTATCTACATGAAAAGCGTTGTCCTTATGCTTCTTTTTCTTCTCCTTTCGATATTGATTGTATGTAATAAGTGGCGTTCGATTTCGATTCTCGATGATATCTTCATAATTCTGTTCGCTACCATATCCTGCATCCGCGACAATGAATTCCGGAAGCTCGAAAAAGTTTTCTTCAATCGTGTCGAGAAAAGGAATTAAAGTGCGTGTATCGGTCGGGTTTGGGAAAACATCGTAAGCGAGCACATATTGACCTTCCGTCGCAATTTGGACATTGTAACCAGCTTTCAATTGACCGTTCTTCATGTAGTCGTCCTTCATGCGCATAAACGTCGCATCTGGGTCCGTCTTTGAGTAACTATTGCGATCACCGAAAATCTCCATATCGTTTTGATATTTTTGTATGCGAGTAATGAAATCCATCCATTGCTTCCGAGATTGTATGGGTAATTTGCGTTCGGAACGGAGCTTTTTCCGTTCACTCCCAACTTCAGATACTTCAATCTTTTTATTATATTCCTCGATTTTCTCGTCTAACTTTTCGACTACTTCTTCCATTTCTTTGACGGAAAGTTCCTCTTCCTTTTCTCGCTCTATTGCTGGGATGATCTCCTTCTCTAGCAGCTCATCATACAGTTGATTGGACTTTTCAATTAGCTTATCACTATATCTTTCAATGGACTTCCGCCATACAAAGGTGAACTTATTTGCGTTTGCTTCAATTTTTGTACCATCAATAAAAATGGCTTCCTCTTCAATCAATTCCTTTTCCACGAGCTGATTTCGGAACTGGACAAAGCATTCACGTAGGATGTTTTCAATGAGTGGATTAGAACGGAAGCGATTGATGGTGCGATAGCTAGGTTCATGTCCTTGAGCTAGCCACATCATGCGGATACTATCCTGTAATAAAGCTTCTATTTTACGGCCGGAAAACACGGATTGCGTATATCCACACAAAATGACTTTCAACATCATACGAGGATGATACGCGGGACGGCCGGTTTGTCGTATGAAGTCCTCGAAAGCTTCTTCGGGAATACTCTCGACAAGATCATTGATCGCAAAAGCAATATCGTTTTCTTTCAACTTAATTTCTAAATTTAGCGGTAAAACTACTTGATTCATGTTATAATGTTTAAACATAAGGGCACCTCCAAAATTATTGTTTCGTCACTTTAATTTTATCAAAAGGTGCCCTTTTTGTTTACTAGAATTGTGACAAAAAAGGCGTTGGGTCTACACTTTTTAGTGTAAGCTCCAACGCCTTAATTTTTATTTTACTAAAGTTTTGTCCCAGTCTCTTCATTTTATTTCTTTTTTTTTAACAAGATTTCAGGATGATGAGGTGCATCAGTATCTTTCGTAGCATTTACAAAATACATATGATTATTAACTTCCCCATATTGTTCTATATAAGGCATTTCAATTGATTCAAATAACTCCATGTCTTCATCTGGGATTTTTATCACAATTGCTGCATAACCTTCATCATCAGATGAAGCAAAATCTCCATGAGACTGCCCTCAATTAATGCGACATCAATTGCTTTTCTTAATTCTAATAATGCATTTTTATTGCCCACTATAAATGAATCGTGATGTGGCATGTATTGAGCGTAAATATGAAGATAGTTAGCATCATTATAAGTCAATTTAATCACTTTCCTTTCTCTTAGCTAAAAGTAAAGTAAACATTTTCCAACTTCTATTTTTTATACGCTCGGCGAACTAGGGCTCTGCTTTCTCCTAAAGGCTCAAGCTCTGAGTTTTCTTTATTTTTTGTTGTTCCAGTCAATTTTCGTAAAATTGATTCAAAGCTGGATAATGATTCGGAATAAAACAGTCGTTTTTGAACTCCGTACTTTTTACCTTAGCAGTTTTTTTAAAAAAATAAGAAAGTATAAAACTTTGTTGCATCTATAGCCTAAAAATAGTCGTATTTTAAAAATATACAGGTAAGTATTTTGAAGCTATTCTTATTTGATAAACATCAATATTGGGAAGCCTTCAAAAAGAAATATGGAGTGAGAATCCGCCCCATAATCAATGAAGTTTCGCGAAAATAGGTTCATAGAAGAGATCTATGAGCCAAAAATGATGTGGATTTCACGAAAAGTGGTTCATAGAAGAGATCTATGAGCCGAAAATGTTGATGATTTCGCAAAAATAGGTTCATAGAATCATTCTATAAGCCGAAAACGATGAGGATTTCGCAAAAAGTGGTTCATAGAAGAGTTCTATAAGCCTAAAATGATGTGGATTTCACGAAAAGTGGTTCATAGAAGAGTTCTATGAGCCAAAAATGATGTGGATTTCACGAAAAGTGGTTCATAGAAGAGATCTATGAGCCGAAAATGTTGATGATTTCGCAAAAATAGGTTCATAGAATCATTCTATAAGCCGAAAACGATGAGGATTTCGCAAAAAGTGGTTCATAGAAGAGTTCTATAAGCCTAAAATGATGTGGATTTCACGAAAAGTGGTTCATAGAAGAGTTCTATGAGCCAAAAATGATGTGGATTTCACGAAAAGTGGTTCATAGAAGAGATCTATGAGCCGAAAATGTTGATGATTTCGCAAAAATAGGTTCATAGAATCATTCTATAAGCCGAAAACGATGAGGATTTCGCAAAAAGTGGTTCATAGAAGAGTTCTATAAGCCTAAAATGATGTGGATTTCACGAAAAGTGGTTCATAGAAGAGTTCTATGAGCCAAAAATGATGTGGATTTCACGAAAAGTGGTTCATAGAAGAGATCTATGAGCCGAAAATGTTGATGATTTCGCAAAAATAGGTTCATAGAATCATTCTATAAGCCGAAAACGATGAGGATTTCGCAAAAAGTGGTTCATAGAAGAGTTCTATAAGCCTAAAATGATGTGGATTTCACGAAAAGTGGTTCATAGAAGAGTTCTATGAGCCAAAAATGATGTGGATTTCACGAAAAGTGGTTCATAGAAGAGATCTATGAGCCGAAAATGTTGATGATTTCGCAAAAATAGGTTCATAGAATCATTCTATAAGCCGAAAACGATGAGGATTTCGCAAAAAGTGGTTCATAGAAGAGTTCTATAAGCCTAAAATGATGTGGATTTCACGAAAAGTGGTTCATAGAAGAGTTCTATGAGCCAAAAATGATGTGGATTTCACGAAAAGTGGTTCATAGAAGAGATCTATGAGCCGAAAATGTTGATGATTTCGCAAAAATAGGTTCATAGAATCATTCTATAAGCCGAAAACGATGAGGATTTCGCAAAAAGTGGTTCATAGAAGAGTTCTATAAGCCTAAAATGATGTGGATTTCACGAAAAGTGGTTCATAGAAGAGTTCTATGAGCCAAAAATGATGTGGATTTCACGAAAAGTGGTTCATAGAAGAGATCTATGAGCCGAAAATGTTGATGATTTCGCAAAAATAGGTTCATAGAATCATTCTATAAGCCGAAAACGATGAGGATTTCGCAAAAAGT
The DNA here is from genome assembly GCF_001244735.1 of Bacillus andreraoultii. GTDB lineage: Bacteria > Bacillota > Bacilli > Bacillales > Caldibacillaceae > Caldifermentibacillus > Caldifermentibacillus andreraoultii. The sequence continues at coordinate 159,778 of NZ_LN868936.1, read as the reverse complement.
GGTTCATAGAAGAGTTCTATAAGCCTAAAATGATGTGGATTTCACGAAAAGTGGTTCATAGAAGAGTTCTATGAGCCAAAAATGATGTGGATTTCACGAAAAGTGGTTCATAGAAGAGATCTATGAGCCGAAAATGTTGATGATTTCGCAAAAATAGGTTCATAGAATCATTCTATAAGCCGAAAACGATGAGGATTTCGCAAAAAGTGGTTCATAGAAGAGTTCTATAAGCCTAAAATGATGTGGATTTCACGAAAAGTGGTTCATAGAAGAGTTCTATGAGCCAAAAATGATGTGGATTTCACGAAAAGTGGTTCATAGAAGAGATCTATGAGCCGAAAATGTTGATGATTTCGCAAAAATAGGTTCATAGAATCATTCTATAAGCCGAAAACGATGAGGATTTCGCAAAAAGTGGTTCATAGAAGAGTTCTATAAGCCCAAAATGATGGAAGTTTCACGAAAAAGGGTTCATAGAAGAGTTCTATGATCCCAAAATGATGGAAGTTTCACGAAAAAGGGTTCATAGAAGAGTTCTATGATCCCAAAATGATGGAAGTTTCACGAAAATAGGTTCATAGAATCGTTCTATAAGCCGAAAACGATGAGGATTTCGCAAAAAGTGGTTCATAGAAGAGATCTATGAGCCGAAAATGAAGAGGATTTTGCAAAAATAGGTTCATAGAATCGTTCTATGATCCCAAAATGATGGAAGTTTCGCGAAAAAGGGTTCATAGAATCGTTCTATGAGCCGAAAATGTTGATGATTTCGCAAAAATAGGTTCATAGAATCATTCTATAAGCCTAAAATGATGTGGATTTCACGAGAAGTGGTTCATAGAAGAGATCTATGAGCCGAAAATGATGTGGATTTCACGAAAAGTGGTTCATAGAATCATTCTATAAGCCGAAAACGATGAGGATTTCGCAAAAAGTGGTTCATAGAAGAGTTCTATGAGCCAAAAATGATGATGATTTCACAAAAAGTGGTTCATAGAAGAGTTCTATAAGCCCAAAATGATGGAAGTTTCACGAAAAAGGGTTCATAGAAGAGTTCTATAATCCCAAAACGATGAGGATTTCGCAAAAAGTGGTTCATAGAAGAGTTCTATAAGCCCAAAATGATGGAAGTTTCACGAAAAAGGGTTCATAGAAGAGTTCTATGATCCCAAAATGATGGAAGTTTCACGAAAAAGGGTTCATAGAAGCGTTCTATAAGTCAGGTTATTGTCTCTGTTTACTTGTTCTAATAATGAGAGATTTTCCCCGTATTCTTTCCGTAGTGTAGAGATATTAGTGTACAAATCCCGGACTGTTGCATTGTCTTTTCCATAATGAATGATAACTTTTCTAAGTTTTAAAATAGACGATTACCTGCATAGTTATCAACAAGCACCTAAGTTTCATATAATTGGGTATACTAAAGATGTTGAAAATGGAAAGACAGTATATAATGAGCATAGATTACATATTAAAAAAAGTCGGGAGTGTTAGCAAATGACCGATATGAATGAAAAGCAAAGAGAACAAGAGCGGGTCAATCACGTCCTTCGTGTCATTGAGCAGAAAATGCAAAGTTTGGAGGAGAAAACGGGAGGGCTAAAGCAAGATATCGTTCAATTGCGCAAAACTTTCTGGGACGATGTTACTGTAAACTTAGATGAACCAGATGATGTCATTGAAACACATACGAGTTTAAAGCAACAGGCAGAACTTTTATCCGAACGTGAACGTAGTCATGGACAATTTTTTAAGCAATATAAAAACTTAACACGGTTAAAAAACTCACCTTACTTTGGACGAATTGACTTTTTAGAAGAAGGTGAGAGTGAAACCGAAAAAATATATATTGGTTTATTTTCGTTATTGGATGAAAATGATGAGGATTTTCTTGTATACGATTGGCGAGCACCTATTTCCAGTATGTACTACGATTTTGCCCCAGGTTCGGCGCACTACCAAACGATGGACGGGACGATTAAAGGTGAAATAAAGTTAAAACGACAATACATGATTCGAAACGGCCAGATTAGAGGGATGTTTGATACCGGAATTACAATCGGTGATGAGATTTTGCAAGCGGTTCTAAGTGACCAGTCCGATACACAAATGAAAAATATTGTTGCGACCATTCAAAAGGAACAAAATGAAATTAT